>JALYJS010000475.1 GCA_030799345.1 Pseudomonadota bacterium
CCATGGCGATCCGCATCGAGGCGAGCGTGCGCAGCGATGGATTGAAGAACAGCAGGCCAAGCACGCGCCCGGCAAGCGCCGCCGGTTCCGGCTGTTTGCGCAGGCGATCGGCAAGCGCAAGCAGGTCCATGACACCGTCCTGCCCGTGATCCGTTAGATCGAGGAAATTCCTCACGCTCCGATGTCCAGCAGCGCTTCGCGAAGCCGGTCGACATGGGGCTCGGCCAGCGTGTACGGCGGCAGTAGCCTGAGCACCTGCGGATCCGCGCTCGTTCCGGTCAGGATATCGCGGTCGAGCAGCAGAGCCTGTAGCTCAGCCGCCGGCCGCGACAGCCGCAGGCCGAGCAGGAAGCCTTCGCCCTGGGTGCCGGTCACGGGCCCGACCACACAGGTTTCCCGAATCCGCTTCGAGATGCGGCGGACGTTGCCGAGCAGATCCTCCGACTCGATCGCGTCGATCACCGCTTCGACCACGGCACAGGCGAGCGGCCCGCCGCCGAAGGTCGTGCCGAGCACATCCGGCTTCAGGACGGCCTCTGCGCGCGGGCCACAGAGCAGCGCGCCGACCGGGAATCCGGCGCCCAGTGCCTTCGCGGTCGTGATCATGTCGGGCACGACGCCGTAGAGATTCGCGGCGAACGGATAGCCGGTACGGCCCATGCCGCATTGCACCTCGTCGAAGATCAGCATGGCGCCGGTCTCGTCGCAGCGCGCACGCAGCGCCGCGAGATATTCGCTGCCCATATCGAATGCGCCGCCGACCCCTTGCACGGGTTCGACGATGACCGCTGCCGTTCGCGACGTGACGCCGGTGAGAGCCAGGGCGTCGCGACGCGGCAGGAACTGCACGTCGAACGGAGTGCGCGGGAATCCGTACCATTTTGCCGCCGCGCCCCAGGTGACAGCCCCGGCCGCCGCCGTGCGGCCGTGAAAGCTGCCCTCGAGCGCGACAATCTGGTCCCGGCCCGTGATCCGGCAGGCGAGCTTCAATGCATTCTCGTTCGCTTCGGCGCCGGTGTTGACGAAGAACACGGTCGAGAGCGGCAGCGCCGAAAATTCGACGAGCCTCTGCGCTGCGCGGCTGCGCACTGCCATCGGCACGGCATTGCTCTGGAACAGCACGGTCCGTGCCTGCTGCTCGAGGGCCGCCAGCCAGCGTGGATGGCCATAACCGAGCGCGGCGACCGCATGCCCGCCGTACAGGTCGAGGATGCGCCGGCCATCCGGCGTCTGGAGCCACACGCCGTCCGCCGAGACGATCTCGACCGGATACTGCGCAAAGACGGGCGCGAGATGATCCACGGTTGCGCTCAGGTCCAGCCGGGTGCGGGCGCGGTGAGTCCGTCGGTTTCCTGGAATCCGAGCAGCCGGTTCATCCACTGCATCGCGCCGCCGGCAGCTCCCTTCACGAGGTTGTCCACGACGGACATCACGACGATCGTGTGGCCGTCGGCTGCGGCGGATAGCCGCGCGTAGTTGCTGCCGACGACATCCTTCAGGCGCGGCGGCTCATCCTGAACGCGCACGAACGGGCGTCCGGCATAGAAGTCTTTCAATGCTGCATTCGCGCCGGCGCTGTCGAGCGGGTGCTTCAGCCGCGCCTGCACAGTTGCGTGAATACCGCGCGCAAACGGCCCGGAATGCGGCACGAATGCAAAGCGGCCCTCGCGACCGGCGGCCGCGCGCGCGAGCGCGGTGATTTCCGCGCCGTGCCGGTGCGTGAGGGCGCCGTAGGAGTACAGGTCGCTGTGGCGCAGCGGGTGGTGCGTGCTGGCCGTGGGGCTGCGCCCGGAGCCGGTGCTGCCGGTGACTGCCGAGACGAAGAGCTGCGGCTCGATCAGGTCGAGTGCGAGCAGCGGCACAGAGGCGAGTAGCGTCGCCGTGCTGAAGCAGCCCGGATGCGCGACGTGCGGCGTCGGTGCCTGGTCGAGGTGTTCGGGTACGGCGCAGGTGAACTGGCTCGCACGCTCCGGCGCGCCATGGGCATGACCGTAGATGCGCTCGTACTCGCCGAGATCGGCGAATCGGTAGTCGGCGGAAATGTCGACGACTGTCGGTTTCGCGCCCGCGGCTTCCGCGCGCGCCAGGATGCCGTCGATCAACTTGTGTGATACGCCGTGCGGCGCGGCGGCGAGCACCG
>JALYJS010000505.1 GCA_030799345.1 Pseudomonadota bacterium
GAGCCACCCGCTCCGGAGATTCTGAGCGCACAGGACCGGTCGTTGTTGCTGCCGGCCGCATCCGGCGCCGGATGCACGACCTCGAATTCGACGTCGTCCCAACGCCATCGATCACCGCGCCGGCAGACGCTGGCGACGGCCGGCATGTCCATCCCGGGACCGGACATCACCGAAGCGACCGACAGTGCATCGACGAGCGTCCGGGTGCCGCCGGAATGGTCCAGATCCGCGTGACTCACGACCAGCAGGTCGATGCGACGGATACCACGCGCACGCAGGAATGGCAGCAATGAGACGCGTGCAGCGGCGCCGCCGCCGCGCCAGCCCGGGCCGGTGTCGAACACGAGCACATGGCGGTGAGTCTCGACTACGGCCGCCAGCCCTTGACCGACATCGAGCACGTGCAGGTTCCATCCGCCAGCCGCCAGTTCACTCTTGCCGCCGCCGACGACCGCCAGCAGCACGGTGACGACGGCGAGCTGGAGTCCGCGCAGCGGCAAACACAAGGTCGCGAGCGTCACCAGGGCTGCGCCCGCTATCAGGAGCATCGGCTGCGCCGCCGGGGCCCAGTCCGCATTTTGCCAACCGGCCAGACGCAGCAAACCCGGCCAGAGCGCATCCAGTGCCACAGCGAGAATGCGCCAGACGCCGGCGCCGGCGCCTGGTGTCAGGAGTTCCAGCGCCGTACCGAACAGAACTGCCGGCAGCAGCACGAAGCTGAACAGCGGAATCGCCACTGCGTTCACAAAGGGCGCGATCAGCGACACGCGCCCGAACGCCCCCGCGAGCACTGGCGTCAGCAATGCGAGAATTGCCAGCTGTGCGTGGGCAAATGCCGCGATCCGCGCACGCCAGTTCCGGTCGCAATCGATCAGCGAAAGCAACGCCGCGGTAGCCGCGAACGACAGCCAGAATCCAGCCGACGTCAGCGACAGTGGGTCCATGGCGACCAGCACCAGGGCCGCCGCTGCGAGCACCTGGGATATCGGCAGCAGGCGTCGCAGTACGCGCAGCGACACGACCATCGCAACCATGACCAGCGTACGCAAGGCCGGCAGTGATGCGCCGGACAGCCACGCATAGGCCGCGGTCACGACCAGCACCGTCACCGCCTCAATTGCGGTGCGCGAAGGAATACGGGTCATGCCGGGAAGTCGCCAGGCGGCGCGCAACAGCAACAGGATGAACATCGCGCAGCCGGTGACGTGCAGCCCCGAGATCGCCATCAGATGCGCGACGCCCGTTACCGCGAACGCCTCCCACAACGGATCGGGAATATTGCCGCGCACCCCGACTGACAGGCCCTGCAGTACGGCACCTGAAGCGCTGCCCGGCAGCAGCCCATCGATGCCGGAGGCAATGCGGGCCCGCAGGCGCTCGATGACCGTGTGGCCGGCGCCGGAGTCGAGTCGTTGCGGCGGCGAGTCGGCGACGACATACGCGGTCGCGGCGATGCCCTGGCGCAGCAAGTCGAGTTCGCGATCCTGCGCGCCCGGGTTCGCCATGCCGCTGCGGCAGCGCAACCGCAACGTCATGCGCCAACTCTGCCCGGGCAAGGGCAATGCGCCAGGCTCGTACCAGCTCACCCGGATCCGTGCGGAACGCCCGGCGCTTCCCGCAATGGCCTGGACATCGAGATCGAAATCGGTGCGTCCGGTGCGCTCGATGGCAGGCGTCGCGACCCGGCCCGTCACCTCGACCGTTTCGCGATCCCGCGCGCACGGCCAGTCGTCCTGCAATGACTGGCCGGCGCAGAACGATGTCCACGCGAATCCCAGGCATAACGCGGCGAGCGCCGGCCGGTGCCGCAACAGCAGCAACCCGGATACCGCCGTCAGGAACTGGACGGACATTGGCCACAGGACGGGGAACGCCAGCGCTCCCGCCGCGCCGGCGCAGAAAGACGTGATGCGGAAAACCATCGCTGCAACCGCCGTAGCCCGGCGGAGGATGCGGGAATCAGGTCAGCGGGGCTGCCCGATCATCTGGCGGGTTCGTTCAGAATTCCCTCTTCGAGCACCAGTACGCGATCCATGCGTGAGGCCAGCGTCTGGTCGTGGGTAACGATAACGAGACTGGTGCCGAGCTCGCGATTCAGTTCCATCATCAGCGCGAACACCTGGCGCGCATGCGCGCCATCGAGGTTGCCGGTCGGTTCGTCGGCCAGCACGATCCGCGGCCGCGTCACGAGCGCGCGCGCGACCGCCGCACGCTGTCGCTCGCCGCCCGACAACTGCGACGGTCGGTGCGTCAGGCGGTCGCCGAGCCCCACGCGACCGAGCAACTCGCCGGCCTGCCGCCACGCTTCGTCGCGTGGCATGCGACGGATCAGCAGGGGCATTCCGACATTCTCGAGCGCGCTGAACTCCGGCAGCAGGTGATGGAACTGATAGACGAATCCCATCGCGGCATTGCGCAGGCGACCGCGTTCCGCGTCTTCGAGCGCCGACATCTCGCTACCGTCGATCAGGACACGCCCGCCAGTCGGCAGGTCGAGTCCCCCCAGCAACTGCAGCAGTGTGGTCTTCCCCGATCCGGACGAGCCGACGATCGCGACGCGCTCGCCCTGCCGGATCGAGGCGTTGACGCCACGCAGGACCTGGACCAGCGCCGGGCCCTGGCGGAATTCCTTGACGAGGGCCTCGCAGGCCAGAACTACCGTATCGCTCATGTGTGGGTCTCAGACTTCATGTCGCAGCGCCTCCGCGGGCAGTGTCGTCGCCGCGCGCCAGGCAGGATAGATCGTCGCCGCAATGCAGAGCGCGAACGCGGTGCCGCCGATCAGCAGAACGTCCGCCATGCGGATCTCGGCCGGCAGGTCGGAAATGAAGTACACCTGCGGATCGACGAACGCGATACCCATTACCCGCTCCAGACCGTGGACGATCGTCGTGATGTTGGCCGAAACAAGCAGGCCCAGTGCCACGCCCGCCGCGGTGCCCGCAAGCCCGATCACCGTGCCCTGCACGATGAAGATCGTCAGCATGTCCCGCGGCGATCCGCCCAGCGTGCGAAGGATTGCAATATCTGCGCGCTTTTCCTTCACCACCATGACGAGCGTCGAGATGATGTTGAACGCGGCGACCGCGACCACCAGCAGCAGCACGAAGAACATGATCGATTTCGTAACCTGGATCGAGCGGAAAAAATTGCCATGACGACGGCTCCAGTCGCTGATCAGGTAGCTCCCGCCGAGACTTTCCGCGATTTCCCGAATGCTCACACCCGCGCGGTCCGCATCGTCGAAGGCATAACGCAGGCCGGTCACGGAGTCGCCCATGCGGTACAGGCGCCGCGCATCGCCAAGATGCACGAGCGCGAGCCCCTGATCGAACTCGTACATCCCGACCTCGATCAGCCCGGCGACCGTAAAGCGGCGCATGCGTGGCGCAACGCCCGCGGGTGTCACATTGCCCTGCGCGATGACCACCTGCACGACGTCGCCCGGCGCCACGCCGAGTTTCTGCGCGAGGCCACTGCCCAGCAGCACGCGCCAGGCGCCGGGCACGAGCGCGGCAAAATCCTGGCCGCTGACATGCCGATGCAGCGCCGACACCGCGCGCTCGTCGTCGGGCAGGATGGCGCGCAGTTCAACGGCCGCCGAGCGCTCGCCGGCAACCAGCATGCCGCGGCCTTCGATGAAGGGCGCGACGGCGACCACACCCGGCCTGCCTGCCGTCAACCGACGAATGGGCTGCCAGTCGTCCAGACGTCCCTCCTCGCCTTCCAGCGTCGCGTGCGAGACGACGTCCAGGATGCGCTGCTGCAAATCGCGCTCGAATCCGTTCATCACGGACAGCACGGCGATCAGCGTCATGACGCCGAGTGCGATGCCAGCCATCGAGATGCCGGAGATGAAGCCGACGAAACGGTTGTCGCGGCGCGCGCGCAGGTAGCGAATGCCGATCCAGCGGGTCCACGCACCTGGAAGGGTCCTATTCATACCGCAACGCTTCCGCAGGCTCGGTCGCGGCGGCACGACGAGCGGGATAGATGGTTGCGAAGAAAGTCAGCGCCAGTGCCGCGCCGGCGACGAGACCGACGTCGCTTGCGCGCAGTTCCGAAGGAATGCGGGTGATGTAATAGACCTGCGGGTCGAATATCTCGAATCCGAACCAGCGCTCGAGGGCCGGGGCAATGTCGCCGGCATTGAGCGCCAGCACGATCCCGAGTCCCACCCCGGCCAGTGTGCCGAACCAGCCGATGACAGTGCCCTGGACGATGAATGTCGCGACCACGCTGCCGCGCGACAGGCCCATCGTGCGCAGGATCGCGATGTCGTTGCGTTTCTCGGCAACGACCATCACGAGGCTCGCGACGATGTTGAACGCGGCGACCGAGACGATCAGGAGCAGGATCACGGTCATCATCGTTTTCTCGAGTCGTATTGCGCGGAAATACGCAGCGTGCTCGACCGTCCAGTTGGCGCCGGCGCCGGTGCCGAGTGCTGCGGCCACGGCTTCGGCGCGCTGTGGCGCTTCGAACGGATCCGGAAAGAACAGCAGCAACCCGGCCGTGGCCGCGGGTCCGGCGAGCACCGCGACATCCTCGAGCGATGCGAAGGCCATCGCGGCGTCGTGATCCGCAAGCCCGATTTCGAACAGTCCGGCGACTTCCAGCGCGCCAATACGCGGCTCGAGCCCGCCGCCGTCGCCGGTGCGCAGCAGCAGCACCGATACCGGGTCGCCCACGTTCAGTTGCAGCTGCATGGCCAGCGCCCGGCCGAGGACGACCTTGCGGCTGCCCGGAACGAGCGCTTCGAGCGTGCCGTATTGCATGGCCACGGCCAGCGGCGTCCCGGGACCATGGTCGGCCACGTCGATGCCGCGCAGCGACGCTCCCGCCAGCATCGCGCCATTCGACAGCAGGCCCTGGACTTCGACATAGGGCTCAGCCCGGGTGACGCCGGGCTCTGCGCGCGCCCGGCGCGCGAGTGACTCGAGTGCCGCCGCATCGGCCGGTGCCGGCAGCGTCGCATGGGCGGTCAGCGCGAGCAGGCGGCTGCGCAATTCCCCCTCAAATCCGTTCATGACCGACAGGATCGTGATCAATGCCGCGACGCCCAGGCAAACGCCGGCCAGCGAAACCCAGCTGATGAAGGACACGAAATACTGGTGTTGCCGGGCGCGCACGTAGCGCAATCCCAGCCCCACTGGCAGGGGCGTCAGCATGGTCGATTATTCATTCAAATTTGGGATGCCGATCAAGGATTTATGGGAGCAATCTCGATTGCGATTGACCCGATGCTACACTTCGTGGCGGAGGAATCGCGATGCCTATCGTACGCATATTGCTCATGTCTGCGCTCCTGACCGCGCAGCCGGCCCTCGCGGAAACGCTCAGCACGGCGACCGGTGACCCCGCTGCCGCGGCCGCGCGCCCGGATCGAGGCAGCTCGATGGCCACGGTGCAGAGCCGCTACGGCGAGCCAACCAACCGGCACTCAACGGTTGGCGACCCGCCGATTACGCGCTGGGACTATCCGCAGTTCGCCGTTTACTTCGAACACGACCGCGTGCTGCACGCGGTCCTCGCGAAGTAAGGGCCGCACCCGCCATCTGACGGTTGCCTGCGGCTGCGGCACGGGTATCCTGCGCTGCCTGACTCCGCCGGGTTCGCCCGGAACGGGGTCGTCTGCCTGCAGGTTGGCGCATGTCCCGCGATCGCCCGTCCGAATTTCACCTGCCCGGCGCGGGCCAGACCGTTCGCTGGGGAGAACTCTACGGCAGCAGCCTTTGCTGTCATCTGGCCCGGCTCGCGGCCACCGCAGGCGGTCCCATCCTGGTCGTCACCGCGTCCGGGCGCGAGGCCGACCAGGTTCTCGCCGAACTGGCGTTTTTCGGGGGTGCCGAGCGCACGCCATGGGCATTTCCCGATCGCGAAACCCTGCCCTATGACCCGTTTTCGCCGCACCCGGACATCGTGTCGCAGCGACTGCGGACGCTCTCTGCACTTCCGCGGTTGCGCCAGGGCCTGATCGTCACGACCCGGTCCGCGCTCCTCGACCGCTTGCCACCGCACCGGTTTCTCGATGCCCACGCGTTTTCGCTGAGAGCCGGTGATCGCCTCGATCTGCCGGAACTGCGCCAGCGATTGACCCATTCCGGTTACGTTCAGGTCACCCAGGTATTGAGTCCGGGCGAATTCGCTGTTCGGGGCTCGGTGGTCGACCTGTTCGCTGCAGGCGCACCGGATCCGTTTCGTCTCGATCTCTTTGACGACCGGATCGAGAGCATTCGCGCATTCGATCCGGCGGACCAGCGCTCGGCCGCCATGCTCGAAGCGGTATCGCTGCTGCCTGCCCGGGAGTTTCCGACATCGCCCGAGGCGATCGCCGGGTTTCGGGGCCGGTGGCGCGAGCGCTTTGAAGGCGACCCGCAACAGTGCGCCATCTATCGGGCGGTCAGCGCCGGCACCGTGCCGGCCGGCATCGAAGCCTGGCTACCGCTATTCTTCGACGAGACAACCGCCTTGACGGAGCACCTGCCGCCGGGCAGCACGATCATCGATCTTGCGGACCTCGAGCGGTCGCTGCCGCTCGCCTGGGCCGATATCGGCGAGCGGTACGAGCAGCGCCGCCATGATCGCGAGCGACCGTTGTTGTCGCCGGAAGCGGCCTTCGTCGCCGCGGAAGCGACGATTGCAGCGCTCGGATCGTGGCCGCGCGCGAGCGTCGCAGCCGTCAAGGTCGAGCCACTGGCCGCGACACGGTTATTCGTCAACTTCAATACCGAGCCGCCCCCCGCACTCCGTGCCGATGCCAGGGCCCCCAGGCCGCTCGATCAGTTCGCGGCTTTCCTCACGGGCTTCAACGGGCGCGTGCTGCTAGCCGCGGATTCCCCGGGTCGTCGCGAAGTCATGCTGGAGATGTTGCGTCGGCAGGATCTCGTTGCGGCCGTCGTATCCGACTGGAACGTTTTTGCTACGGGCACCTATCCGCTCGCCCTCGCCGTTGCGCCGGATGTGCGCGGGCTCGTAATGCCGGCTGATCGTGTCGCGCTGGTCGCCGAGGACCAGCTGTTCGGGGAGCGGGCACGTCAGGAGCGTCGCCGGCGCCGCGCCGAACGCGATCCCGACGCCATCCTGCGCGAACTCGCGTCGCTTTCGCCGGGCAGCGCCGTGGTGCACGAAGAATACGGCGTCGGCCGCTATCGAGGCCTGCGCGTCATGCAAGTGGCAGGGAATCCGGCCGAGTTCCTGGTCATCGAATACGCCGGCGGGGATCTGCTCTATGTTCCGGTACACACGCTCGACCGCGTCACCCGCTACACCGGCGGCGCGCCGGAGTCCGCGCCCTGGCACCGGCTCGGAACCGAGCAGTGGGCGAAAGCCCGAAGGCGCGCGGCGGAGCGGGTGCGCGACGTTGCGGCGGAACTGCTGGATCTCTACTCGCGCCGTGCGGCGCGCGCAGGTCGCGCCGTGGAATTCGACGAATCGGCGTACCGTGCGTTCGAAGCGGACTTCCCGTTCGAGGAAACGATTGATCAGCACGATGCGATCGAGGCGGTGCTCGCCGACATGCGCTCCGGCCGCCCGATGGACCGGGTGGTCTGCGGCGACGTCGGCTTCGGCAAGACCGAGGTGGCGCTCCGCGCCTGCTTCGCGGCCGTCTCCGGCGGCCGCCAGGTGGCGGTGCTCGTACCGACGACGTTGCTCGCCCAGCAGCATGCCCAGACCTTCGCCGACCGCTTTGCGGACTGGCCGGTGCGGGTCGAGAACCTGTCCCGCTTCCGCAGCGCCGCGGAACAGCAGGCCGTGATCCAGGGGCTGGCGGCCGGAACCGTGGATATCGTCATCGGCACTCACCGGTTGCTGCAGCGTGACGTCGCCTTCCGCGACCTCGGGCTTGTCGTCGTGGACGAGGAGCACCGCTTCGGTGTCGGTCACAAGGAGCGCCTGAAGAAACTCCGCGCCGACGTGGACATGCTGACCCTCACCGCGACGCCGATTCCCCGCACGCTCAACATGGCGCTCGGGGGCCTGCGAGACCTGTCGCTGATGACGACGCCCCCGGCCGAACGCGTCGCGATCGAGACTTTCGTGACGGAATGGAGCGACAGCCTCATTCGCGAGGCCTGCCTGCGCGAGATCCGCCGCGGCGGCCAGGTTTATTTTGTCCACAACAGCATCGAAGACATCGAAGCCTGCGCCGCGCGCCTGCGACGGCTCGTGCCGGAGGCAACGATCGGCGTCGGCCACGGGCAGATGCGCGAACGCGACCTCGAACGCCTGATGCTCGATTTCTATCACCGCCGCTTCCAGATACTGGTCTGCACGACCATCATCGAGTCCGGCATCGACGTGCCGACGGCCAACACCATCCTGATCGACCGCGCCGACCGCTTTGGCCTCGCACAGCTGCACCAGCTCCGTGGCCGGGTGGGCAGATCCCATCATCGCGCCTGGGCCTACCTGATTGCGCCCCCGATCGCCGCCCTGCCGGCCGAGGCGGCGAAGCGCCTGGAGGCGATCGAAGCACTCGAGGATCTCGGAGCCGGCTTCACGCTCGCTACTCACGATCTCGAGATTCGCGGTGCCGGAGAACTGCTCGGTGAGGAACAGAGCGGCCAGATCCAGGAGATCGGCATCGGCCTCTACCTGGAATTTCTGGAGCGAGCCGTGCAGGCGCTGCGCGAAGGACGGGAGCCGGCTCTCGAGCAGCCCCTGCATACGGGCGCCGAGGTGGACCTGCAGTTGCCCGCGCTGTTGCCGGAGGATTACATCCCGGATGTCCACTTGCGTTTGCAACTCTATAAGCGCATGGCCGCAGCAGCCGAGGGTGCGGCACTCGACGATCTGCAGACCGAGATGGTCGATCGCTTTGGCCCGCTACCGCCGCCGTCGGTCACCTTGTTGCAGATCCACCGTCTGCGCCTGCGTGCGGCAGGCCTCGGCATCCGGCGGCTCGAGATCGGCACGCAGGCCGGCCGGGTCGAGTTCGGCGCCGGCCATCGCGTGGACCCCGCGCGCGTGGTCCGGTTGCTGCAGGAAGGCGGCGGCCGCTACCGAATGGATGGAGAGCACCGGCTGCGGCTAAAGCTGGAGACGCCAGACGCGAAATCGAGGTTCAAGGCCGCAGACGCATTGCTCGACAGCCTCGGCGGCTGATCGCTCAGGCGGGCAGGTCGCCTTCGAGCCGGAGCGCCGGCCGTTCGACGCACTCACGCGCGCTCGCGACCGCCGCATGCCAGCGCGGCTCGGTATCGAGCAACAGTCCCGTGCTTTCGCGTCCATGCAGTCGCGCGAGCCGGAGGCGGCTGACTGGATTCACCGGCGCGCGCAGCCCGTCAAGCAGTGCCAGCG
>JALYJS010000051.1 GCA_030799345.1 Pseudomonadota bacterium
GTCTCCACCGCCATGATCCGGAGCGCCATCGAACGTGGCGGCACGACCGAACAGGGTCCGATCCGTGCAGTCGTCGAGACCACCGGCGGCCTGGATTACACGGCCCGGCTTGCGGAAGACGAGGCGCAGCGAGCGCTCGAAGCTTTGGGCGAAGTTCCTGCGTCGCCCTATCGCGACGCACTCGCGGCACTCGCGTTGTTCGCCGTCAGCCGCAGCGCCTGATCTCGGCGCCTCGCGCCGCCTTACAAACCGGCTCCTTCGATGACGACCTTACCGTCACTGATGACAAGTCGCGGCTCAAACAATGTCCGGCTGTCGGTGAGCGGATCGCCGTCATAGACGACGAGATCGGCTTCCAGACCCGGGCGCACCGTGCCCGTCCGGGATTCGATACCGAGCACACGTGCTCCATTCTGCGTGGCCGCGGCAATCGATTCGAGCGGCGTCAGTCCGCCGTGCTCGCGAAGCATGGCAATCTCGTGGGCGACACGAATGCGGCCCGTGTCGTCCTTGTCGGCATAGCTGCCGTCAGTAGCGGCCGCGACTATCACGCCAAGCGCATGCGCCTTGCGCACCGCCGTCCGCAGCGGTCCCATCATCGACTGCGTGCGGAGCTGCAACGCGACATCGTCGGCGGAATTGCCCTGCGGATCGCCGAGCGGACTCATCACCGCCAACGTCGGCACGAAATAAGTACCGCGCCGCTTCATCTCGGCGAGCGTGTCCGCATCCACCCAGGTGCCATGCTCGATGCTGCGCACGCCCGCGCGCACCGCATTCGCCGCGCCTTCGCGTGCGTGGGCATGAGCCGCAACGTACAGGCCTTTTCTAGCGGCCTCCGTAACCGCTGCGCGAATCTCGTCCTCGGTGAGCTCCGGCTTGCGCGGATCAGTATTCGCGAGCCCGGCGCGCTCGCTGGCACCCACCTTGATGACATCGGCGCCTTCCGCCATCAACGCACGGGTGGCTTCGGCGATGCGGTCCGCCCCGCGGAGCTCGCCGTCGATGGCGTTGCCCAGTTGCGGATAGACCATGAAGAACGCCACGCCCGGTTTCGGGCGGATGTGGCCCGGCGACACGAGCAACTCCGGACCCGGCACGTATCCCGCGCGGATCAGATCCCGCGTACCGATCGCCTGGCGGTAGGTATCGCCGAGCACGCGCGCCGTGGTGACGCCGGACTGTAATGCACGCAATGCGGCCGCCGGTGACTCGATGTGGGCATGGGCATCGATGAGTCCCGGCAGGAGGTAGCGTCCGCCCAATGCGATTTGACGAACGTCTCCCGACTTTGCCGACGCGCTGTCCGAAATGGCTGCTACTTTCCCATCGCGCACACTGACGGTGACCCCCGTGCGCGGCGGCGCGCCTGTTCCATCCACGAGCGTGACATTGACCAGGTCCAGGTCCTCCGCCGCGGTCAGGAGCGGAACCGTCGCGAGTAACAACAAAGCGATGCCCCGCGCGGCCCCGAACCTCGTTGCATTAACGACAGAAATGCTCATACGTGCGCCTCCCCGATGGCTTGCATCGGCAAGATACGCGGTATTCCGGGGCGCCGACAGCGTACAATCCCGGGCGTCGTTGAAAGCGCCGGGGGCCTTGATTACACTGCCCCGCTTCGATTCGGGGTGTAGCTCAGCCTGGTAGAGCACTACGTTCGGGACGTAGGAGTCGCAGGTTCAAATCCTGTCACCCCGACCACTTTCAGCGCCGCTCATGAATCGCAGCACAACTGTCGAATTCATCGTGGCAGTCGCAATTTCGCAGCTGGGTTTTGCTTCAGCATTGGCATCCGCAACGCCACTCCCCCTGCACCTGAACCGCTCGTCATTCCGATTGAACTCAGGCACAACTTTCCAATCCTGATGGCGGCCGTGAACGGACATGCGATTCCGCTTGGAGCGTCACATCGTTTGTATCTACTTTCCGGGTCACAGACTGATCATTGACAGGGCTGGGCGCCGGTCTCTAACGCGCCCAAAAAAGGCTTTAGCATGAAGACTCCGGCCGCCATCCTGTACATGCTGCTCCTGATGTCTGTATCGCATGATGCGTCGGCAAACAGCAGCCTCATCGCAGTAATCGACGGGATCCGCATGCAGGGCTGTGGCGGCCTTGCGGGCGCGAAACTGGCGTTGCGCCCCGATCCGCGCCTCGATCGCGTCGCCGCGGCACTGGCGTCGGGAAGCAGCTTGCGCTCCGCGATGATGGATGCCGGTTACCGTGCCGTGCAATCGGCCACGCTGGAGGCTTCAGGCAGCGACGCGGGCATTGCAAGCGCGCTCGCCAGCCAAGCCTGCAAAGACATCGTCAATCCAGTCTTCCGTGATATCGGCGTCGCGCATCGCGCCGACAAGGCCTGGATCGTGCTGGCAGCCCCGCTGATGCCGCCCGCGCCGAATGAAGCGCAGGCTGTCAGCCGGCGTGTGCTGGAGCTCGTGAACGAGGCCCGGGCGACTGCGCGGCGATGCGGCTGGAAGCGTTTCCAGGCCGCCGCACCGGTCGATCTATCCGATGGGCTGCATCAGGCCGCCCTCGCTCACGC
>JALYJS010000515.1 GCA_030799345.1 Pseudomonadota bacterium
CGGTCGATGTCGGCATGCGGCGCTACAACCTGAAAACCTCGGGCAGCTACGAATCGCTGGACGAGATCGGCGGTACGGTGGTCGCCGCGAACGGCGGGCGCGTAGTGCGGCTCCGGGACGTCGCCGACATCGGCTGGGCCGCAGAGGAGGAGCGTTACATCGGCCGGTTCAACGGTGCGCGCGCAGTGTTCGTGACGGCAAGCATGAAGGACAACCAGAACGTCTTCGACGTGCGCGAGGCGATCTACTCCCGCCTGCCCGTCTTCGAGCAGCGCCTGCCCGCCGGCGTCCGGCTCGAGCGCGGCTTCGACCAGTCCGCCAACGTGGATCGGCGCCTGTCGCGCCTGCAGTTCGACTTCACGATTGCCATCGCGCTCGTGATCCTCACGCTGCTGCCGCTCGGACTGCGCGCCGCCGGCATCGTCATGATCTCGATTCCGCTGTCGCTCGCGATCGGTCTTGCGCTTCTTTACCTCGCCGGTTTCTCGCTGAACCAGCTCTCGATCGCGGGTTTCGTGGTCGCGCTGGGGTTGTTGGTGGACGACTCGATCGTCGTGGTCGAAAACATCGCGCGGAACGTGCGCCAGGGCATGTCGCGGCTCGAGGCCGCGATCGCCGCGACCAACCAGATCTGGCTCGCCGTGCTCGGCTGTACGGTCACGCTGCTGCTCGCGTTCGTGCCGTTGCTGTTCCTGCCGGAGGGCGCCGGCGACTTCGTCCGTTCGCTGCCGGCTGCGGTGCTGTTCACGATCCTCGCGTCGTTCTTCGTGGCACTCTCGATCATCCCGTTCCTGGCGAGCCGCCTGCTGCGTGGCGGCACGCCGCACCAGCCGCGGAGCCCATGGCTCGCGGCACCACTCGCGGGCCTGCGCTCCTTTGCGGATCGATCCGATGCGCTGGCCGATCGCGTGCTCGGTGCCCTGATGCGCGGTATTCATCGCTTCTACGGTCCCGCGTTGCGCTATGGCCTCGCGCACCCGCGTGCAACGGTCACCGCCGCACTTGGCGTATTCGCGCTGTCGCTGCTGCTCGTGCCGGCAATCGGCTTCAGCCTGTTCCCGACCGCCGACATTCCGCAGTTCCGCGTGCGCATCGAGGCCCCGGAGGGTTCGAGTCTCGCGGAGACGGACCGGGCGCTTCGTTTTGTCGAACAGCGGCTCGCTGAAACGCCGGGCCTGCGCTGGTGGTTCTCGAATCTCGGCCAGGAGAACCCGCGCATCTACTACAACGTGCTGTCGCGCCATTCCGCCGCCAATATTGCCGAGGTATTCGCTGAGGTCGAAGACTACGACGCAGCGGACACCGGCCGGCTGCTGGACGGGCTGCGTGCGGCATTCGCCGAATATCCCGCCGCGCGCATCAGCATCCATCAGTTCGAAAACGGCCCGCCGGTTGCCGCGCCGATCGAGATCCGGGTCATCGGCCCGGACCTCGAGACACTGCGCCTGCTCGCGGGCGATGTCGAACGGCTGATCGAGGCGGTACCCGGCACGCGCGATGTGGTCAACCCGATGCGGCTGCAGCGCACCGACATCGACCTGCAGATCGATACCGAGAAATCGGCGTTGTTCGGCGTGTCCGCGATCGAGGCGGACCGCACCGTGCGCCTCGCGGTCGCCGGACTCACCGCCGGCAGTTTCCGCGAGCCGGACGGAGACGAATACGACATCACGCTTCGCCTCCCGATCGGCGCGCGTCCGACGCTCGAACTGCTGCAGGCCGTGCAGGTGTCCTCACTGACCGGACGGCAGGTGCCGCTCGCGCTATTCACCGACCCGCAGTTCCGCACGGCGGCGTCCGTGATCAAGCGCTACAACCGCGAGCGCGCCGTCAGCGTGACGGCGCATCCATCCACCGGTCATGCGACCGACTCGCTGACGCGCCAGGTGATTGCCGGGCTCGACGCGATGCAGTGGCCGCCCGGCTACCGCTACGTCGCCGCGGGTGAGATTGAGGCGCGCAATGACAGCTTTTCGGGCCTCGGCGTCGCGATGCTGGTCGCCGTGTTCGGCATTCTCGCGGTGCTCGTGCTCGAGTTCGGCAGCTTCCGCTCGATGCTGATCGTGTTCGGCGTCGTGCCGCTCGGCATCACGGGCGGGCTGGCGGCCCTCTTCCTGTCGGGCTACACGCTGTCGTTCACCTCGATGATCGGCATGATCGCGCTGGTCGGCATCGAGATAAAGAACTCCATCCTGCTCGTTGATTTCACCAACCAGCTGCGCGAGAAAGGCCGGGCGCTGGACGATGCGATCGCCGAGGCCGGCGAGGTCCGGTTCCTGCCCATCCTGCTGACGTCGCTGACCGCGATCGGCGGACTGACGCCGCTGGCGATGCAGGGCTCGGGACTGTATTCACCGCTCGCGCTCGTGATCATCGGCGGCCTGATCAGCTCGACGCTGCTGGCGCGGCTGGTGACACCCGTGATGTACAAGCTGCTGCCACCCGTGATCGAAGCGCAGGTTGCGCCCGGAACGGCTACGGAGCTGCCTTATCAACTTCGTCCAGCAGGCGGATGATCGCGGAACGCGTCATCGTTTCCTGCTGCTCGTGGCTGATGCTCGCTTCGCCGTCCGCGATCGGCACGATGTAACGCCCGAATTGCGCGTGGTTGCCGCCCGCGATCTCGACCCATTGCGTGTGCGCCGGCAGTTTCGCCTTGTTCGCGAGCACCTTGCGCGCGGCTGCCATGCCGTCATGGGTCGCGTGGATCTTGGTGTCGGGAAACAGC
>JALYJS010000032.1 GCA_030799345.1 Pseudomonadota bacterium
TTGGTGACGTCGCGCTGGCGAAGCTCGATGAAGCCGGCATCGCGTTCATCGGCGCCGAAGTGAAAGCGGGCGACATCCTGGTTGGCAAGGTCACGCCGAAGGGCGAGACCCAGCTGACGCCGGAAGAGAAGCTGCTGCGCGCGATCTTCGGCGAGAAGGCGTCCGACGTGAAGGACACGTCGCTGCGCGTTCCGCCGGGCATGGACGGCACCGTGATCGACGTGCGCGTGTTCACGCGCGATGGCGTCGAGAAAGACAGCCGCGCCCTCGCGATCCAGAAGTCCGAGATAGAAAAGGTCCGCAAGGACCTGAACGACCAGCGCCGTATCCTCGAGGACGACCTGTTCTCGCGGCTGCGCGGCGAGCTCGCCGGCAAGGTGGCGAGCGGTGGCCCGGCCAAACTGAAGGCCGGCAGTCCGGTCACCGTGGAGTACCTGGACGAGGTGCCGCGCGAGGAATGGTTCGAGATCCGCATGCGCGACGAATCGGCGAGCGAGGCCCTCGAGGCCGCGCGCCGCCGGCTGGCCGACCAGCACAAGGGATTCGAGCGCCGCTTCGAGGGCAAGAAAGCCAAGATCACCGCGGGCGACGACCTCGCGCCCGGCGTGCTGAAGATGGTCAAGGTGTACCTCGCGGTGAAGCGCCGCGTGCAGCCGGGCGACAAGATGGCCGGCCGTCACGGCAACAAGGGCGTCGTGTCCACCATCGTTCCGGTCGAGGACATGCCGTACCTGGCGGATGGCACGCCCATCGACATCGTGCTGAATCCGCTCGGCGTCCCGTCGCGCATGAACATCGGGCAGATCCTCGAGACGCATCTCGGCTGGGCCGCACGCGGTCTCGGCAGCAAGATCGGCCACATGATCGAAGCGCAGAACGCGGTCGTCGAGCTGCGGCAGTTCCTGGACCGCGTCTACAACCGCACCGGCGGCCAGAAGGAGGACATCGCCTCTTTCTCCGACGCCGAGATCATGGAGCTCGCGCGCAACCTGACCGACGGCGTGCCGATGGCGACGCCGGTGTTCGACGGAGCGAGCGAGGCCGAAATCAAGGCGCTGCTGGAACTGGCGGACCTGCCGACCAGCGGCCAGACCGTGCTGACCGACGGGCGCACCGGCGAGGCATTCGACCGGCAGGTGACGGTCGGCTTCATGTACATGCTGAAGCTCAACCACCTGGTGGACGACAAGATGCACGCGCGCTCGACCGGGCCCTACAGCCTCGTGACCCAGCAGCCGCTGGGCGGCAAGGCGCAGTTCGGCGGACAGCGCTTCGGCGAGATGGAAGTGTGGGCGCTCGAGGCCTATGGCGCTTCCTACACGCTGCAGGAAATGCTGACCGTCAAGTCGGACGACGTGAACGGACGCACCAAGATGTACAAGAACATCGTGGACGGCAACCACTCGATGGATGCCGGCATGCCCGAGTCGTTCAATGTGCTGGTCAAGGAAATCCGGTCGCTCGCGATCAACATCGAGCTCGAGCAGGAAGGATGAACGAATGAAAGACCTCATGAAGTTCTTCAAGCCCCAGGTCCAGGTCGAGAATTTCGACTCGATCCGGATCGCACTGACGTCGCCGGACATGATCAAGTCATGGTCCTACGGCGAAGTGCGCAAACCCGAGTCCATCAACTACCGCACCTTCAAGCCGGAACGCGACGGCCTGTTCTGCGCCAAGATCTTCGGGCCCGTGAAGGATTACGAGTGCCTGTGCGGCAAGTACAAGCGCCTGAAGCACCGCGGCGTCATCTGCGAGAAGTGCGGCGTCGAGGTCACCCAGTCGAAGGTCCGGCGCGAGCGCATGGGCCATATCGAGCTCGCGAGCCCGGTCGCGCACATCTGGTTCCTGAAATCGCTGCCTTCGCGCATCGGCCTGATGGTCGACATGACGCTGCGCGACCTCGAGCGCGTGCTCTATTTCGAGGCTTTCGTCGTGGTCGACCCGGGCATGACCCCGCTCGAGCGCGGCCAGCTGATGTCGAACGAGATGTACCTCGAGGCGATCGAGAAGTACGGCGACGAGTTCGACGCGCGCATGGGCGCCGAGGCGATCCTCGAGCTCTTGAAGTCGATCGACCTCGCGACCGAGACCGCCAAGGTCC
>JALYJS010000038.1 GCA_030799345.1 Pseudomonadota bacterium
GTGTCGAACAACTCGATAGACTCATCCGGATAAATGTCTCTAGCCAGGCCCGCCGCAACGGCGCCCTGCATCGCGGCAACAGTGCCGTATACGAGCGCGAGAGGCACCCGGCGCATCGGCTGCGTCACGAGGCCAGAGCTGCGCAACGCCGCAACCTGTGCGGCGCTCGGCACCGCGTCGAAGGTGGCGATGCCGCGAGTCAACGCGGGAGCGTCGTACGCGGCCAGCAACCGGGCAAGTCCCGGTTGCGAGCCGGACGGCAGCAGATCGACTGCGGCGGTGGTGGCCGGCAGCAGGGCAGCGGCAATCGACAGTGCGACAGCCGGGACGTACTTGGATGCATTCATCGGGATAGCTCCTGACAGTCGACTGGCATGACGACGTTTGCAGTCATCGTCTGCCCCGGGGCACCCGCGATTCCATGAGGGGAACTCCCCATGGATGCACCCCGCCGTCCCCCAGCGGGCTCACTGGTCATTCCCCGCAGCCCGTACTGAAGACTTTCCCTATGGCCGCGACCGGCGGGAACTGCGGAGACTCGCTCAACAACTTCGCCTGCCGGCGGGAAGAGGGCGTCATGAACAAGACTCTGAAACAGATCTCCAGGTCCAACCTCTTCCCGGGGCTGGTAGTTACTCTCGTTACGCTGCTGGTGAGCGCCGGCGCCTGGCTCCTCTGGAGCGCGGCGGCCGACGGCACGGACACGACGATCCTGTCGTCCGCGAAGGCAGCCCCGTTGAAGCCAGCCGAAGTCCGGGCCCGCGCCGCCGAGACGGCGGAACACGCCGAAGCGGCGCTGTCGGCGCGCACGAGCGGGGATATCTCCGTCAGAAGTGACCCCGCGACCGGCAGCCTCGGCACCATCCGCGCCGGTATCGGCGGCGATCTCTATCCGCAGGCGACGGGCGGCGTCACGCCCCAGGTGAAGGTGGCGGGATTTCTCGCCGAACACGGCTCCTTGTTCGGCGTTCACGATCCGGCAACCCAGTTGAAGCTTCTTGGCATTGACAAGGATCAGTACGGCTACAGCCACGTGCGCTACCAGCAATTGCACGGCAAGGTCCCGGTGCTCGGTGCGGAACTGAAGGGTCATGTGAGCCCGGACGGCCGCCTGACCGCCGTCAACGGCAAGTTCATCCCGGACATTGACGTGCCGGACAGCGCACGCATCGCCAGGCCCGAAGCCAGCGAGTCAGCGCTTGCCCGAGTCGCCCAGCAGCAGTCCGCGGCACTGAAGGACGTCGAGCTGTCGGTGAAATCCGCTTCACTCGTCGTCTATCGCACCAACCTGACGCGTGGCGCGCCCGGCCAGAATCACCTCGCCTACGAAGTGCAGGTCACGGGTGCGGAACACGTACGTGAGTTCGTCTACATCGATGCCCTGACCGGCAAGCTCGTTGACCAGGTCACCGCCATCAACAGCAACAAGTCACGGCGTGTCCACGAAGGCAATATCGCCGCACCGCCTGCCTGGCAGGAAGGCGACATGCGCCCGGCCGTGCAGCCAGCCCACGAGGATGAAGTGTCCGGCGCCGGCCAGAGCTACAACCTGTTCTTCAATCTGAGCGGCGGCACCTACCGCTCCTGGGACGGCAACGATGCGGCGATGATCACGGTCAACAATGACCCGACCATCGTGTGCCCGAACGCGAACTGGAACGGCACCTCGACGAATTACTGCAGCGGCACCTCGGCCGACGACGTGGTTGCGCACGAGTGGACCCACGCCTACACGCAGGAAACGAGCGGGCTGATCTACTCCTACCAGTCCGGCGCGCTGAACGAATCCTATTCGGACGTCTTCGGCGAGACCGTCGACCTGATCAACAACCGCGAGACCATCGCCGGGACGACTCCGCTGACCGGGCACGACGGTCCGCGCTCGCAGGACGACTCGGTCTGTTCGTCCTTCACCAGTGAGATTCCGACCAGCGACGAATCCATCCGCTGGCTGATCGGTGAAGACGCGTTTGCGTTCAGTCCGCTGCCGCCCGTCGGTGACGCGGCAATCCGCGACATGTGGCGTCCGCGTTGTGCCGGTGGCAACCTGTTCCTCGGCAATCCCGGCCACGGATCCTCGGATCTTTACCACTGCGCCGCCAGCGACGCTGGCGGCGTGCACTACAATTCCTCGATCAACAACCGAGCCTATGCCTTGCTGGTCGACGGTGACACCGTCGAGCTGAAGGATGATGGCACCCCGTTCGCAAACCCGGTCACCGTGACCGGCATCGGCCTCACCAAGGCCGCGCACATATTCTGGCGCGCGAATTCCCTTTATAACGGCCCGGCGTCTGGCTTCGCCGACAATGCCGATTCGCTGCTGATGGCCTGCGAAGACCTCACCGGTGTCAACCTGACGAAACTGGTGACCACTGCCGAGAACGGCACCGGGTTCATGGGCGCCAATGACGACACACTCCATCCGGCGCCGGAACTGTCCGGTGAAGTGATCACGGCATCCGATTGCCAGCAGGTCGTCAACGCGATCGCGGCCGTCGAAATGCGCCACGACGTGGCGCAGCAGTGCGGGTTCACCGCGCCGCTCGATCCGGCGCCCGCGCCGATGTGCGGTGGCGCGACCATCGAGCGCCAGTTCGCGGTGGACTGGGAATCCGGCGTCCCGGCCGGCTGGACCATCGGCCAGACGCCGCTGACCAAGGCGCAGCTCGACACACGCCCCTGGTTCCTGCGTACTGGCGACCTGCCGAAAGGCCGCCCGGGCAGCGCGATGTTCCAGGAGAACCGCGTTGATCTGGGCAATTGCAGCGACGACGACGAGTCCGGCGTGCTCTACATGATCAGCCCGGAGATCACCGTTGCCGCGGACGGTCCCGGCTCCCTGATGTTCGAGCATTACTTCCTGACCGAGTCGAACTACGACGGCGGCAACCTGATGATCAGCATCAACGGCGGGATCTTCACGCCGGTGCCACCGCTTGCCTACTCGGTGGTCCCGGGCAGCGCGTTTGTCCACAACGCATACAACAGCTCGCTGAATGACATCACGGACCAGAACACGAATCCAAAGCGCGGCGAGGAGGCTTTCACCGGCGCCAACCCGATCTCCGGTGACAACGACTGGGGCCAGTCGCAGGTGGATCTCGCCGCCGCCGGGGTCGCTGCTGGCGACACGATCCGGCTGCGCTGGGATTTCGGGCAGGACGGTTGCAATGGCAACGATGGCTGGTACGTCGATCGCGTCGAGGTCTTCACCTGCGGTGACGACGGCCCGCCGCCGCCGCCGCCTCAGGAGTGCACGGATTATCCGGCGAATATGCCGGTCCCGTCGCCCATCCTGAGCCTGGTCGGCTCGACCACGACGGCGACGGTCAGCGGGGCGGCGAACCCGCTGACCGACATCAACGTCCGCAATCTGAAGGGCGCCCATCCTTACATGGGTGACCTGACATTCACGCTGCTGAGCCCCACCGGCACCGAGATCACCCTGTTCGACGGCGCGTCCTGCACCGGCGAAGACGGCATCGATGCGGAGTTCGACGACGCCGCGGCGCGCGCAATCGGCTGCACCGACTGGCTGAGCGGAGGTACGTTCAGGCCGATCGAGGCGCTCGCTGCCTTCAATGGCGAGGACCCGAACGGCGACTGGACCTTGCATGTCGCCGACGGATTCCCGCTCGACGATGGGACGCTCGAGTCCTGGACGCTGCAGCTGTGCCGCGACAATCCGCCGCCACCCGAGGACGAAGGCAACCAGGCGACCGGTGGCGGCTGGCTGGCCGACAGCGGCGGCGGCAAGATCAACTTCGGCTTCAATGCGAAACAGGCGGATGACCGTTTCGAAGGTGAACTGCAGCTCAATGACAAGGGCGCGGACGTCAAGATCCACATGGCGACCGTCACTTCATTGGGCCCGGTCCAGGGCAGCTGCGGAGCGATCACTGACAACGCCCGCACGCTCGAGATACGTGGCACAGGAAAATTCAATAAAAACGCGTCGGCGTCGTTCCGCGTCTGCGTCGAGGACAACGGCGAGCCTGGCAACAGCAATGCCAGCGCAACGCCGGACCGCTTCCACCTCGAGTGCACGGCGGGTTGTTCCTACAGCCTGGCTTCGCGCGTACCCGACAATGCGCTGGATGGCGGCAACCTGCAGGTGCAGCGCGCGAACGTTCCGGCAAGTCAGCCAGCGCAGCCGGGCGCCTCGACGCTGATCCTGAACCCGGTACTGATGACCGAAGGACTGGCCGGAGCGCTGCAGGTGCTCGAGGTGAATGTCTTCGGCAGCGACCAGCAGCCGCTCGCCGGCCAGAGCGTGAGCTTGACCAGCGTGACGTCCAGTGGCGCGACACAGACGGTGCACGGGATCGCCGGCAGCACGGGCTCGGCACTGTTCAACGTCACGCTGGCGACCCGGACCACCGAGTACCAGGCGACCAGCGGCAATGTCGGCAGCAATGCGGTGCGCATCACGCCGGTGCTGAAACTGCCGTAGTAACGAAGCAGCGCGCTCCTGCTCAAAGGGGTCGCATCCCTTTCAAAGGGGATGCGACCCCTTTCTATAGCAGGCCCTTGCGAGCGGCGTATTTCACGAGCTCGGCGGTGTTGTGCACGGAGAGCTTCTCCATCAGGCGCGCCCGGTGGTTCTCGGCGGTCTTGACGCTGATGCCGAGCAGGCGCGAGATCTCCTTGCTCGCCTTGCCCTCGACCACCAGGTGGAAGACTTCCCGTTCGCGTGGCGTCAGCCGCTGGTAGGGATCGGCCTGCGCCTCGCCCGGATTCTGCAGTTGTTCCGCCATGATCCTCGCCGCCTCCGGCCCGAAGTAGGCCTTGCCGCGGTTCAGGGTCTGTACCGCCTCGACGAGCTCCGTCGCCGCGGCATTCTTCAAAAGGTAACCGGTAGCCCCGGCGCGCACGATCGGCAGCACGTATTCCTCATCATCGTGCACGGTCAGCACCAGCACGCGCGTGTCCGGCAGCGCCTGCCGGATCCGGCGCACGACTTCCAGACCATTCAACCGCGGCATCGTGATGTCGATGAGCGCCACTGCGGGCCGGACGGTCATGGCTTTCTCGACCGCCTCCACGCCGTTGGCGGCCTCGGCGACCACCTCGCAGACACCGCTGTCCCGCAGCAGGCTGACGATGCCCTGACGCACGATCGTGTGATCGTCCGCGACCAGCACGCGAATGAGTGCGCTCATGGGCGTGCTTCGGTGACCGGCACGACGACCCGCAACCGGCTGCCCCGCCCCGGCGCAGAATCGATCGCGAACTGGCCGCCGAACAGTTCAACGCGGTCACGGATGCCACGGAGCCCAAGTCCGGCCGCGCCAGCGGCAGGCGACAGTACCTGCATGGCATCGAAGCCATGACCGCTGTCCGCCACGGTGAGCTCGAGACTGTCGCCATGGCGACGAACCGCGAGGCGCGCCGTCAGCTGACCGGAATGCTTGAGCACGTTGTTGAGACCTTCCTGCGCAATGCGGAAGACCAGGGTTTCCAGCTCCGGATCCAGCCGCACTTCTTCACCCGCCTGCCACTCAATCACCGTCGCGAGCCCGCTGTGCTCGCGCAGCATGCGCGCGAGCCAGGTAAGGCCCGCATGCAGGCCCAGGTCGTCGAGCACCGGCGGGCGCAGCAGCCGCGACAACTCGCGAACGTCGGTGAGAGCGAGCTCGGCGACATGGATCGCGGCCTCCAGGTCGTTGTAACCGTCCGCGCGGACCGGTACGCGCCGCAACTGGTTGATGAGCGCGGTGAGCGTCTGGCCGATGCCGTCGTGCAGCTCGCGGGCGAGACGCCGGCGTTCTTCTTCCTGGACCTTCCACACCGACTTCGCGAGGCCGCGAAAGCGTTTTTCTCCTTCGATCATCCGCCCGAGCAGCTGCTCGTTGCGCGCCGAGATCTGCTCGACGCGCGCCGAGATCTGCTCGAGCGCAGGTACCTTTCCGTTGTCAGGCAGCTTGGTCATGAACGGTGGATTCCGCAATCTGCTTCACCACCTGCAGTCCATCGAATGATGCACGCTGGGTGGCGTCCAGACCCCTGCGCAGGCGCTCGATCTCATCCGCGGCGGCAGCAAGCTGCCGGGCCGCGTCAGGTTCACGGCCCAGCCGCCCGAGCACCACGGCGAGCTCCGCATGCATGCGGTAGCGGCCGGCCCACGGCGCGTGGCCGTCCGCGGCGCGCAGGCTCGCACGTAACTGTTTCTCCGCATCCGCCAGATGGCCGGCGCGTTCCTGCGCGAGCGCCAGCAGTTCGCCGCTTTGCAGCAGCAGGGCGATATGGCCGAGCGACTGCGCTTCGCGGTACAACTTCGCAAGCCCGGTCAACGCCGTGCTGTTGTCACCGGCGGCGAGTGCCGCCTCCAGCGAGCCGAGCTCCGTCGCCAGGCGCGAGATGATGCTGCCGCTGCGGCTCGCCTGCTGGCGTGCGTCTCCGAAAATCCTGCGCGCCTCCGCTGGATCGCCGGCACGCAGGTGGCCGGCGGCGGTGAGCCGCAGCCATTCGGCGCGCTGCTCGAGACTGCCCGTGACATCGAGCAGGGCCTGCACCGCGCCGAGCGCTTCGCGGCCAGCCTCCAGCATGCCGAGCTCGAACGACAACTCCGCCAGGAACAGCGACAGTTCCGCCCGCCCGCGCGCATCACCCTCGGGGCCGAGCGCCTCCAGCC
>JALYJS010000044.1 GCA_030799345.1 Pseudomonadota bacterium
CCATGGATCACGGTGTCGAGGCCGTCATTGGTCAGTGTGGCATTGCCGCCGAACGCGCCGAATCCCGCGGCGCTACCGAGCGACGGCGCGGCGTTACAGGAGCTTGCGTCGGTCGTGAATGTCGTGACGCTGTCGGCCAGCAACGGGTTGCCTGCCACGTCCTCCACGCCACTCGCCCCGCCGACAATGGTCGCGGTGTAGTTGGTCGCCGGAGTGCCGATGAGATCCGTCGTCGGATCAAATGTCGCAATGTTCGTCTGGACGTCGTAAGTCACGGCGCCTGTTACGGCCGCCCCGCCGGTTTCCTCTAGCGTAAACGTCGCAGTCGAGATCGTCAGTGGATTCATCGCCTCGCTGAATGTGGCGCTGATCGAGTCACTGCTGCACGCGTCGATGGCGAGATCGGCGGGACTGGTGGAACTGACGGTCGGCGCAATCGCGTCTGCCACTGCCCCTGTTTCGAAAGTCCAGACGTAGTCGCTGGCCGCAGGCAGCGGTGCCTGATTCCCGCTCAACTCATTGCCGGCAAGATCGGTCGCGGCAGTGGTGATCGTTGCCGTATAAAGCGTGAGCACTTCCAGATCGGCGTCCGGCGTGAAAGTCGCGATCGTGCTGCCAGCGTCGTAACTGACTTCGCCTGTCGGCGTGACGCAGGGCAGCACGCAGGTCACTGTGAAGCTCGCATCGTCGATGGTCGCGGGATCCATGCTCTCGCTGAAGGAAGCGACGATGGACGAATTGATGGCGACAGCGGCAGTCGGCACCGGACTCGCCGTCACGGGAATGGTCGCGGTCACCCGCGGCCGCGTCAGTTCGGACAGTGCGGTCGTCGTGAACGTCCAGACATAAGGTACGGTCATCACAATGCCGTTGGACGCGCGCTCAGCGCCGACCACGGTTGCGGTATAGAGCGTGTCCCCGATCAGCGTCGTGCCAGGCGTCAGCGTGAAGCTGACGGTCGTTCCCGGCGCGTTGAGCGACACGGCTCCGACCGGATCGGTGCACGGCAGCTCGCAGGTGACATCAAATGAAGCGCCGCCGCCGAACACTACGGGTACGTTGAAAGTGGCGGTGACCGCCGGCGTCGTAAAAGGCACGTTTGTCGCGTTTTCATCGGGGGAGACGCTCGTAACCAACGGCGGGGTCGTGAGGAAATCACCGACGCCAAGTATTTCGTCCCGTCCGCTGCAGCTCGCCGTCAGGGCGAGCAGGAACAAGGCGAAGGGCCACATGCGGCCGCTGGTGTATGCATCAACCCTGTTCATTGGCTTCTCTCTGTTGGTACTCGGCGAGCAGCAAGAAATATCATTGTTCGTGACCGCTACTCTGTTCGGAAGCGAACATTGAGACGATTGAGTTCGGGTCGCGGTCCGGGAAATGCGGTGGATCGGCCTGTATGGTGTTAAAATCGACAGACTGCCCCGGCTCGCTGCCCGGCGAACCAGTCACCAGACCGGTGCTCCAAACGACGTCGAATGACCACATCCAGACGCCGCAATCCCCGGCTGCGCCGCATCTTCGTCCGTGCGCTCCTCGCCGTCTTCGCCGTCTGCTTCGTTTATGTCGGCTGGCTCAATTACGTCGTCACGAAGCAGTTCACGGATCGGGGCTGGACCGTACCGACACGGGTCTATGCCCGACCGCTCGAACTGCGAGTCGGCCTGCCGCTGTCCGCCAAGGACCTGGAACAGGAACTCGAGCGCCTGGGCTATCGAGTCAGTCGCACGACCAGGCCGGGCACCTATCGCCGCGACGGATCGCGCTTCGACATCATGCTCCGCAAGACGGAATACGCAGGCCAGGTCCGCGCGCCGCTGCCGCTGCGCGTCGCCGCGGATGCACGCACGATCACATCGCTGCAGGACCCGAAGGGTCGCGACCTGCCGGTTGCCCCGCTCGAGCCGCTGCTGATTGGCAGCCTGCACCCCGTGCACGGGGAGGACCGGATCATCGTGGCTCCGGAGGAAGTGCCTGCGCTCCTGCCGGCGGCACTCAAGGCGATCGAGGACCGCAATTTCGATACGCACGGCGGCATCGACCTGAAAGCCATCCTGCGCGCGGCCTGGATCAATCTGCGCGCCGGGCAAGTAGAGCAAGGCGGCAGCACGCTGACGCAACAGCTCGTCAAGAGCTATTTCCTGGATCAGACCCGCTCACTTCGGCGCAAGTCGCGCGAAGCCATCATGGCGATGCTGCTGGAAACTCACTACAGCAAGACGCAGCTCATGAGCGCGTACATCAACGAAATTTATCTCGGCCAGGACGGCGATCGGGCCATCCACGGATTCGGCTTGGCGAGCCGATTCTACTTCGGCAAGCCGATCGACGAACTCGAACTGGCCGAGGTCGCTTTGCTGGTCGGCATCGTGCGCGGACCGTCCTATTACAATCCGCGCAGCCAGCCGGCGCGCGCGACGGAGCGACGGAATTTCGTGCTGGCGATGCTCGCCGAACTCGAAGTCGTCAGCGCCCAGGAGGCAGCTGCGGCCACGAAAGAACCGCTCGGTGTCGTCGGGCGCCTGGAGCGTAATCACTACCCGGCCTATCTCGAATACGTCAGGCGCGAGCTGAACAGGGACTACGATGCCGGCGACCTGGAGCGACCCGGCGCCCGGGTCTACACCAGTCTCGATCCGCGCGCACAGGCTGCTGCCGAAGCAGCGGTCGAAACGGAACTTGCGAAACTCGACGCACGCCGCAAGGCAAAAGCCAATCCACTCGAGACAGCGTTGATCGTTACCTTGCCCGCCAGCGGCGAAGTCGTCGCGCTGGTCGGCGGTCGGCGGTCCCTGCCCTCCGGATTCAATCGCGCACTCGACGCGAAACGTTCGGTCGGTTCGCTGGTCAAGCCGGTGGTCTACCTGACCGCGCTGGAAACCGGCCAGTATCACGCAGCGAGCGTACTGAACGACCGCCCGATCGAAGTGCGGCTGCACGACGGCCAGAACTGGCGACCGCAGAACTTTGACCGGCAAGCGCTGGGTCCGCTCCCGCTCGTGCGCGCGCTCGCCGACTCGCGCAATCTCGCGACCGTTCAGCTCGGGCTCGAAGTAGGGCTCGCGCCAGTTGCCCGGAAGTTCGTAGCCCTCGGCCTCGATCAGGAACCGCGGCAGGTGCCATCCTTGCTGCTGGGCGCCGTCGACCTGGCGCCGATCGAGATGGCACAGATCGACAACGCATTCGCCAATGGCGGAGCACATGTTCCGCTGCGCGCCGTACGAGCCGTGGTGAGGAGCGACGGCAAGCGATTGCCGTCGCCGCCGCGAGAGGCGCGCGCGGCCGGCAAATCAACGGCCGTATATCAGCTCAATCGCATGCTGGTGGACGTCATGATTCGCGGCACGGGCCGCGCGGGTACCGCGCGTCTGCCGCCGGGACTCGTGACCGCCGGCAAGACCGGCACTTCCTCCGACCTGCGCGACAGCTGGTTTGCCGGATTCTCCGGCAGCCACCTGATCGTGACCTGGGTAGGACACGACGACAATGCGCCGACGGGTTTCACCGGCTCGCAGGCCGCATTACCCCTTTGGGCCAGCGCGATGAGTGAAATCGGCCAGAGTGCCTGGCAGAAGCCGATGCCCGCGACCCTCGAAGAGGCGAGAATTGATTACGCGACCGGCCTCATTCCCGATCCGGACTGCGCAGGGGATCTCATTGCGGTCGCTGTAC
>JALYJS010000048.1 GCA_030799345.1 Pseudomonadota bacterium
CGGCGGCATCGAGCACGGCACCGGTCGGGTTGTGCGGCGTGTTGACGACCAGCAGCCGCGTACGGGGCGTGATGGCCGCGGCAAGCCGCTCGTAATCGATCCGGAAATCCGGCAGCGCGAGCGGAACCCGCACGGCGCGCGCCCCCGCGAGAGCGACGGCCGGAGCGTAAGAATCGTAACTGGGATCCAGCAGCACGACCTCGTCGCCTGCCCGCACGACGGCATGGGTCGCCGCAAACAGCGCCTCGGTCGCGCCCGCTGTGATGGTCACTTCGCGGGCCGGGTCCACGGTCCACCCGTGTCGACTTCCGGCGTCTCTCGCAATCGCTTCGCAGAGTGCGGGCAATCCAGCCATCGGCGCGTACTGGTTGTGGCCCGACGCGAGATGCCGGGCAACCAGTTCGCGCAGCCGCGCGGGCGGATCGAAGTCGGGGAATCCCTGGCCGAGGTTGACGGCGCCGTATTCGGCGGCGAGTCGCGACATGACGGTGAAGATCGTCGTGCCGACACCCGGAAGCTTGCTGTCCGGCGCCGGCATCAGAGATTGGCGGCGAGCGCCTGCTGCACGTCCCGTTCGCGCCGCTTCTGCTGGCGATGCATGTAGACGCCGGCGATGGCGACGCCGATCGCGACGATCAGCACCAGGATCGATGCCAGCGCATTGATATCGGGACTGACGCCGAGGCGCACCTTCGAGAAGATGACGAGCGGCAGCGTGCTCGAGCCGGGGCCCGTGACGAAGCTCGTGATGACAAGATCGTCCCAGGACAGCGTGAACGCCAGCAGCCAGCCGGCGAGGATGGCGGGGCGGATGATCGGCAGCGTGATCAGGAAGAAAACCATGGCGGGGCGCGCACCGAGATCCATCGCCGCTTCCTCGAGCGATTCGTCGAGCGTCGATAATCGCGACTGCACCACGACCGTGACATACGCCATCGAGAACGTCATGTGCGCAATCGTGATCGTGGTGATGCCGCGGCCCCCGGGCCATCCGAACGCCTGCTCCATCGCGACGAACAGCAGGAGCAGCGACAGGCCGGTGATCACCTCGGGCATGACCAGCGGGGCGGTCGCCATGCCGGTCAGCAGCGGTCGTCCCCGGAACCGGCCAAAGCGCGCCAGCGCAAGGCCGGCAAGCGTGCCGAGGATCGTCGCCCCGGTCGCATTGATGGCGGCGATCTTGAACGACAGCCAGGCGGCGCCCAGCAGCTGTTCGTTCTGGAACAGCGCCGCATACCACTTCGTCGAGAAGCCGCCCCAGACGGTCACCAGCCGCGATTCGTTGAAGGAGTAGAAAATCAGCAGCAGGATCGGGACGTACAGGAACAGGAATCCCGCGATCAGCATCGCGGGGACGAAAATTGGCCGCCGCCGGGTCACTGGTGCGCTCCCAGCTGCTGGCCCTGGAACCGCTGCAGGATCATGATCGGTACGACCAGCAGCAGCAGCATCGCGATCGCCACCGCACTCGCGATCGGCCAGTCCCGGTTATTGAAGAACTCCTCCCACAGCACGCGGCCGATCATCAGCGTGTCCGGACCGCCGAGCAGCGCCGGGATGACGAACTCGCCTACCGCGGGAATGAATACCAGCATGCAGCCGGCGATGATGCCGGCCAGGGTCAGCGGCACCGTGATCTGGAAAAATGCCTTGACCGGGCGGCAGCCCAGGTCCGCCGCCGCTTCGAGCAGCGTCAGATCCAGCTTCTCGATCGCCGTGTAGAGCGGCAGCACCATGAACGGCAGGTAGGAATAGACGATGCCGATGTATACGGCGAAATTGGTCTGCAGCATCACGATGGGCTCGTCGATGAGGCCGGTCCACATCAGGAAGTTGTTGATCACGCCGTTGTTCTTGAGGATGCCGATCCAGGCGTAAACCCGGAGCAGGAAGGAGGTCCAGAACGGCAGCATCACCAGCAGCAGCAGGATATTGCGCCAGGCGGGCGGACTTCTGGCGATGCCGTAGGCCATCGGATAGCCGATCAGCAGGCATATGACGGTGGAAATTCCGGCGGTCAGGATCGAATTGAGGTAGGCATTGCGGTAAAGCGCGTCCTCCCACAGGAACGCGTAGTTCGCGAAATTGACCTTGATCTCGACGAGTTGCCCCGACGCCCAGACCAGCAGCGGCTCGTACGGCGGCATGCCCATGCGCATGTCCGAGACGGAAATCTTGAGCACGATCAGGAATGGCACCAGGAAGAACAGCAGCAGCCACAGGTACGGAATGCCCGTCACGACGGTGCGTCCGCTGAGACGCGCGAGCAAACGGCTCATTGCGTGACCACGACCGGGCTCGAAGACTCCCAACTCAGCCAGACTGCGTCGTCCCACCGGATGCGGTCGGCAGCGCCATGGCGCAGCGAGTTCGGCTGCGTCACGCGCATCTGCCGGCCACCGGCCAGCCGCACCAGGTAAACCGACTGGTCGCCTCGATAAGCGATTTCCGAAACGACCCCCTGCACACGGTTGTCGCCGTTGCCTTCCGGCTGCTCCCGGGACACCTGGATCTTCTCCGGACGGAGCGCGACCCAGACCGTCGCATCGGGCGCGGCGCTGACGCCATGACCGACATGGAAAATACCGCCGAGTTCGTCCGACCTGACCCGCACGAAATCCGGCTCGTCTTCGATCAGCCGGCCCTCGAACAGATTGACGGAGCCGATGAAATCGGCGACGAAACGCGATGCCGGATACTCATAGATGTCGCTCGGGGAGCCGACCTGCACGATCTCGCCGTGATTCATCACGCCGATCCGCGAGGCCAGTGTCATCGCCTCTTCCTGGTCATGCGTGACGACCACGAAAGTGACGCCGAGCGATTCCTGTATGTTGATCAGCTCGAATTGCGTGTGCTCGCGCAATTTCCGGTCGAGCGCGGCAAGCGGCTCGTCGAGCAGCAGCAGTTTTGGGCGTTTCACCAGCGAACGTGCCAGGGCGACCCGCTGGCGCTGGCCGCCGGAGAGCTGGTGCGGCATGCGCTCGGCATAGCTTTCCATGCGGACCAGCTTCAGGATCTCGCCGACACGATCACCGATCTCGCTCTTCGGCAGCCGGTCCTGGCGCAGGCCGAACGCGACGTTCTTCTGCACGGACATATGCGGAAAGAGCGCGTAGGACTGGAACATCATGTTCACCGGCCGCTCGTACGGCGGCATCGAGGTCACGTCCACGCCGTCGATCCGGATGGAGCCCGCAGTCGGGGACTCGAATCCCGCCATCATCCGCAGCAGTGTCGTCTTGCCGCATCCCGATCCGCCCAGCAGGCAGAAAATCTCGCCGCGATAGATGTTGAGCGACACGTCGTCGACCGCGACGAAATCGCCGAACTTCTTGGTCAGCTTGTCGATCTTCACGTACGGACTGACGCCTGGATCCTTCCAGGGCTCGCCGCTTTGTTCCGGTCGCGCGTTGGCCATGGTGAGCCCCCCCGGTCGATTCGCTCGAGCCTACTGCCCGGTCTTGATCCGTGTCCAGGCACGGTTCAACTCGCGGCTGTACTGCGGCGAGCGTTCCTGCGATACGTGCAGCCGTTCCCGGACATCCGCACCCGGATAAACCGACGGGTTTTCGCGCAGCGAGGCCGCGACCAACGGGAGCGACGCGGCATTGCCGTTGGCAGTGCCGATTTCGTTGCTGATGGATGCGATCACTTCGGGCTTCATGAGAAAATCGAGGAAGCGATGTGCATTGCCGGGATGCGGCGCGTCGGCCGGGATCGCCGCGGTATCGAACCAGAGCGGCGCGCCTTCACTCGGGATCACGTAGCGCAATGCGACCGGCCGGGTGGCGGCGGCGCCCCGGTCGCGTGCCTGCAGCATGAGGTTGCTCCAGCTGAGCGCCACGCAGGTCTCGCCGCTCGCCAGCGCATTCAGGTGCTGCGTCGAGTCGAAGGAACGCACGTGAGGACGCGCTTTCGCGAGCATCGCCTCGGTGACGGCCATCTCCGGCAGATCCTCGTTGCCGGGATCCGTACCCAGGTAGATCTCCGCCGCTTCAAACACGTCCTCCGGAGCGTCGAGCATCGTGATGCCGCATTTCGCGAGCTTCGATGCAATTGCCGGATCAAAAACCGCGCGCCAGCTGTCAATCGTATCCGTGCCCAGGACATTGGCGACCAGGCTCGGGTTATATCCGAGCCCCGTCGTGCCCCACATGTAGGGGATCGCATGGCGGTTGCCGGGATCGTAGACCGCGACCTGCTGCAGGGTCTCCGGATCCATGTTGGCCCAGTTAGGCAGGCGGTCCTTGTCGAGCTCGAGAAACACGCCAATCTTCGCCATGCGCCCGAGGATCGTTGCGGTCGGGAACACCACGTCGTAGCCGGTGCGCCCCGTCAGCAACTTCGTCTCCAGGACTTCATTGGAATCGTAGGTGTCGTAAGTCACCCTGATGCCGGTCTTCGCCTCGAAGTCGGCAATCGTCGTTCTGCCGATGTAGTCCGACCAGTTGTAGACATGGAGGACGGCCTGTTCGGCGCGATCCGTCGGGTGGGCGGTCTCCTTGTTTTCGGCGCCGCAGGCCGCGAGCACCATGAGCGCAAGGGCTGGCAGGGCTTGGCGGCCCCCACCGCGCAAGTTTTCACTCATGGGCGGCAGCCGCTGCCTACTGTCCGGTGCGGATTCGCGTCCAGCTGCGATTTGCCTCGCGGCTGTACTCCGGCGATTCGGCGAGATCCTGGTGCAGCCTGGCCCTGACGGCAGGGCTCGGATAGATGGCCTCGTCCGAACGTACCTGGGCATCGATCAACGGCAGCGACGCTGCATTGCCATTGGCGAATCTGACCTTGTTCGAGACCTTCGCGATCACCGCGGGATCCATCATGTAGTTTAGAAACTGGTGGGCGTTGTCCGGATGCGGCGCATCGGCCGGGATCGCGAACATGTCGAAGTAGTTGATCGCCCCTTCCTTCGGCAAGGCGTAAGCGATCCGGACCGGCTTCGCCGCTTCGGCGCCGCGGTCGCGGGCCTGAAGCACGTCGCCATTCCAGCCGAGCGCAACGCAGATCTCACCCGCTGCCAGGTCGATGATGTAGGACGACGAGTGGAAATACTTGATGTACGGACGCACCTTCAGCAGCGTCTCCTCCAGAATCGCCAGGTCCTCGAGTTTCTCGCTGTTCGGGTCGATGCCACGGTAGATCGCGACCGAAGCGAACACGTCGGTCGGCGAATCCAGGAGCGCAATACCGCATTTCGCGAGCTTTGCGGCGTTTGCGGGTTCGAAGATCGCGCTCCAGCTGTCGATCGTTTCGGTGCCGAGCGCCTTTTTCACCATGTCGACATTGAAGCCGATGCCGACCGTACCCCACAGATAGGTTATCGAGTGATCGTTGCCCGGATCGTGCAGCGCCGTGCGCTGCATGATGTCCGGATCCATGTTGATCAGGTTCGGCAGCTTCGACTTGTCCAGCTTCAGGAACACGCCGGCATGGATCTGGCGCTCGAGGAACGGCGCGGTCGGCACCACCACGTCGTACCCGGAACGGCCGGCAAGCAGCTTCGTTTCCAGGACCTCATTCGAATCGAAGAGGTCTTCGGTGACCTTGATGCCGGTGCTCGACTCGAAATCGGGAAGTGTCGTCGGACCGATGTAGTCGGACCAGTTCAGGATATGGAGGACTTTCGCCTCGGGCGCGGCCGCAGCATTCGTGTCGCCTCCCTGCTTCGAGCCGCCGCAAGCGGCCAGAACGAGCAGGGTCGCCGACAGCAGGCCGGATCGATAGTCACATCGCATGTCGCCTCCAGATCCCCGTCCCTCAATAGTGAGGGCACCATACTATAGCGACGGCGGCACGACTCAGGCGACGCCGATGTCCTTCGCGGTCAGGTCCAGGCAGCGGCGTGCTTTCTCGACGAGCTCGTCCACCTCGGCCCGCTCGATGACCAGCGGCGGTGCAATGATCATCGAATCGCGCACCGCCCGCATCACCAGCCCATTGGCAAAGCAATGATCCCGGCAGATCAGGCCGGTGTCGCCGCGATTGCGGAAAAAGGTCCGGCTGCGCTTGTGCGCCACCAGTTCGAGCGCGCCGAGCATGCCGATGCCGCGAACCTCGCCGACCAGCGGGTGGTCGGCCAGCTCCCGCCAGCGCTTCTGCAGGTAGGGGGCGATTTCCGATTCCGCGCGTTCGACGATTTTCTCGCGCCGCATGATCGCCAGATTCTCGATCGCCACCGCGCACGCGACCGGATGGCCGGACCAGGTGAAACCGTGGTTGAAATCCCCGCCCTTCTCGATCAGGACGTCTGCCACGCGGTCCGACACCATGGCACCGCCGAGCGGCTGGTAGCCGGAAGTCAGGCCCTTGGCGATGGTCAGGAAGTCCGGCTCGAAGCCGAAATATTCGCAGCCGAACCACTTGCCCGTGCGCCCGAAGCCGCAGATCACCTCGTCGGCGATCAGCAGGATGCCGTATTCGCGGCAGATTCGCTGGATTTCCGGCCAGTAAGTCGCGGGCGGCACGATCACGCCGCCCGCGCCCTGCACGGGTTCGCCGATGAAGGCGGCAACCCGCTCCGGGCCGATCTCTTCGATCTTCTCGGCCAGGCGTCGCGCCGCGCGGAGGCCGTACTCCTCGGGACTCAGGTCGACGCCGTTCTCGTACCAGTAGGGCTGCTCGATGTGCACGATGTCCGGAATCGGCAGGCCGCCCTGTGCGTGCATCGCGCCCATGCCGCCGAGGCTCGCGCCGGCCATGGTGCTGCCGTGGTAGGCGTTAACGCGGCTGATCACGACGTTCTTCTTCGGCTGGCCGAGCAGGTCCCAGTAGCGGCGCGTCATCCGCAGGATCGTGTCGTTCGCCTCGGACCCGGAATTGGTGAAAAAGACGCGGTTGAACTGCGGCGGCGTGAGTTCGGCCAGCAGGCTCGCGAGTTCGATGGCCGGCGGGTTCGCACTCTTGAAGAAGCTGTTGTAGTACGGCAGTTCCCGCATCTGGCGCGCCGCGACATCGGCGAGTTCGCCGCGTCCGTAGCCGATGTTGACGCACCACAGCCCGGACATGGCGTCGAGGATCTGGTGGCCGTCGGTGTCGTACAGATACACGCCTTCCGCGCGCGTGATGACGCGGGAGCCTTCAGCGGCAAGCGACCTGAAATCCGTGAAGGGATGCAGGTAATGACGGGCGTCGAGCTCCTGCCAGTCGCGGGTCGCTCGTTCCGTTATGCGTGGCTTCGCGTTCATGGGCGCTCGCAGGTCAGACGTTGAGCAACAGGTGTTCGCGTTCCCACGAGCTGATCACCCGGGAGAACGTCTCGGCCTCATTCTCCTTGACGGCACAGTATGCCGCGACGAAGCGTTCGCCGAAAATCTCGACCAGCGGCTTGTTGCCGCGCAGCAGTGCCAGCGCGTCCGCCAGCGTCATCGGCAGCGCAAACGGCAGGTCGTAGGCGGATCCCGTGATGGGTTCGCTCGGCTTGAGGCCCTCGATCATCCCGAGATAGCCACAGGCGAGCGAAGCCGCGATGGCCAGGTAGGAGTTGGCGTCGGCACCGCCCAGGCGGTTTTCCACGCGGCGCGCCTGCGGCTCCGACGTCGGCACCCGCAGTCCGGCCGTCCGGTTGTCGAAGCCCCACTGCACGTTGATCGGCGCCGAGTTGTAGCGCGTGATGCGGCGGTAACTGTTGACGTTCGGCGCAAACAGCGACATCGCCGACGGCAGGTATTTCTGCAGGCCCGCGATGTGCGATTCGAACAGCGCCGACGGCTTGTCGTCGGCGTCACTGAAGATGTTCAGGCCCGATTTCGCGTCAATGATGCTCTGGTGGATGTGCATGGCGCTTCCCGGCTCGCCAGCGAGCGGCTTGGCCATGAAGGTTGCGTACATCTTGTGGCGGTGCGCGGCTTCGCGCGCCGTGCGCTTGAACAGGAATGCCTGGTCGGCGAGGTCGAGCGCATCGCCGTGATTCAGGTTGATCTCCATCTGCGCGGCGCCCGCTTCGTGAATCAGCGTGTCGATGTCGAGATCCTGCGCCTCGCAGAACGCATAGATGTCGTCGAACAGCGGATCGAATTCGTTGACCGCCGCGATGCTGTAGGCCTGGCGCCCGATCTCGGGCCGTCCGGAGCGGCCGACCGGGGGCTTCAACGGATAATCCGGATCGGTGTTCGGCTCGACCAAGACGAATTCGAGTTCCGGCGCGACCACCGGCCGCCAGCCGCGCGCGGAGTAAAGTTCGAGCACGCGGCGCAGGACATACCGCGGCGACATGGGTACCGGCCGGCCGTCGTCGTAGAAGCAGTCGTGAATCACCTGGGCGGTCGGTTCGGCGGCCCACGGCACGACGCGGATGGACCT
>JALYJS010000060.1 GCA_030799345.1 Pseudomonadota bacterium
ACTGCGCACAGGCCCTGCTGCGGGCGCAAGCTCGCTGCCGTTCGTTTCCACGGCGGCGCGATACCAGGCGATGCGGCCGGCGCCGCAAAGTTTGTCGAGACCCTCGGGCAGGTACTGTTTGACTCGCAGCGGCAGGATGTCCCGCTCCCAGGCGCCGGCCGGTACGGAGCAACCTTCCAGTTCCTGCAGCACGGCGAGCAGTCCGGCTTCGCCCTCGCGCCGCTCGTCGCGACCTTCCGTCGCCAGGCGCTGCCAGCGGAACAGGAAGCGCATGAGCTGCGCCGGCGGCACGGTCTGAACCTCACTGCGCTTGCGGTCGCGCGTATAGCGATGGATGCGGAGCAGCAATCGCCGCTCGCACCATTGCTCTTCGTTGCCGCCAAAGCGGCCGCGCATCACCGAGCCCTGCGATTCGAGCGCGAGCAGCGCAGCGCGAACCTGGGATTCCGGCAGGCCGAGCGGCGCATTCAGCGCGGCTTCCGTTATCGGCCCGAGCAGCTCCAGGCGGTTGCGCAGGATCTCGACGAGCGCCTCCAGCTCTCCGGACTTCGCCGCATCGAATTCCGCCGCCCGCTCGACGGCAAGCCAGAGACCTTCGCTCGAGACGACGCGCCGCTCTTCCTGCAGGCGCGTCAATTGCGCTTGCCAGGGTTCGATCTCCGACGTGGTCAGGAAGCCATGTACGACCAGCGCGTCGTGCAGCTCATCGTGGCTGCTGATCTCCGGCCCGGCCTCGGTGCGGACGCGTTCGATGGCCGCCGGATCGAGGCGGCCGAGGTCGGCGGCGTCTTTCGGCTCCAGCAGGCGCTGAGTCGTGATCGCCCGCGTGCGGCGCTCTTCCGCTTCGCCGTCGTCCAGGAAGGCATAGGGCTTTGCACCGATCACGGCGTGCGCGAGCGGCGAAGGCGCAGTCAGTTCGCGACAATGCACTTCCACTGCGCCGTCCTCGATGCGCTTCAGCAGAGCCAGGAACCCGCCCAGATCCATCGTCTCGTGCAGGCAATCCTCGACGGTCTGGCGCACCAGCGGATGGTCCGGAACCATGCGCAGGCCGGTCAGATTTTCCGCGCAGGCGAGCTGATCCGGGAACACGACCGCCAGCAGATCTTCGGAGTCCGAGCGCTGGAACTGGGGCGGCACGCGCTTGCCGTTGCGCACGCGCCGGACGGCGAGGGCGACCGCGGCATTCCAGCGCCAGCGCGTGCCGAACATCGGCGCATCGAGCAGCGCCTGCACCAGCACGTCGCAGGCCGAAGTCGACTTCAGGAAGTTCTTCACGTCCTCGAGCGGAAAGCTGTGCGTGGGCCCGAGCGACAGCACGATGCTGTCTTCGAGCGCCGATGCCTGCAGCTCGAAGTTGAACTGCTTGCAGAAGCGTTTGCGCAGAGCCAGGCCCCAGGCGCGATTGACGCGGGAGCCGAACGTGGAATGTATCACCAGGTGGGTGTCGCCGACGTCATCGAAGAAGCGCTCGAACACCACGGTGTCGAGGGTCGGCAAGGTGCCGAGCGCCGCCATGCCCGCCGCGAAATACTGACCGAGCTGATGCGATGCAGCCGGCGCGAGCCCGAGATCCTCGCGCAGCCAGTGCTCGCAGGTGTCAGGTTCGCATGCCAGGTGCACGAGCGCCTGTTCGCGCAGCCGCGAAACGGATGCGGAGAGCTCGTCGCTGCGCCCCGGCGCTTCGCCGAACCAGAACGGGATCGTCGGCGGCGCGCCTTTCGCGTCTTCGACGAACACCTTGTTGACCTGGACTTTCTGGATCCGGTACGAAGTATTGCCGAGCTGGAAGATGTCGCCCGGAATACTCTCGAACGCGAAGTCCTCGCCGATGCTGCCGATGCGCAGACCTTCCGGGTTCAGCACCACGTCGTAGTCGAACTGGTCCGGGATGACGCCGGCGTTCGTCATCGCCGTCAGGCGCGCACCCCTGCGTGCCCGGAGCTTCCGGTTGACCGTGTCGTAGTGCAGGTAGGCGGAGCGCCGGCCGCGACGTGTGGAATAGCCTTCGCTCAGCATCTGCAGGAGCTGTTCGAACTCTTCCGTGGCAAGCGCGGCATAAGGCTGCGCCTTGCGGAAAGTCGCGAGCAATTCATCGACGCCCCATTCGCGGCAGGCCACTTCCGCGACGATCTGCTGGGACAGGACATCGAGTGGCTTGCGCGGCACGCGAATCCGGTCGAGCTCGCCGCGGCGCACGCTGTCGAGGAGCGCGGTGCATTCGACCAGGTCATCGAGCGAGAGCGGAAACAGCCGGCCTTTCGGCGTGGCGCCGATGGAATGGCCGGAACGGCCGATGCGCTGCAGCAGCGCCGAGATCATTCGCGGCGAGCCCATCTGGCAGACGAGATCGATGTCGCCGATGTCGATGCCGAGTTCCAGCGACGAAGTGGAGACCAGGGCGCGCAGCTCGCCGCGCTTGAGCCGCTGCTCGGCTGCGAGGCGGTGTTCTTTCGAGAGACTGCCGTGATGGGTCGCGATCGACTCGGCGCCGACGCGCTCGGCGAGATAACGGGTTGCGCGCTCGGCAAGACGCCGGTTGTTGACGAAGATCAACGTCGTCTTGTGCGACTGGATCAGCTCGGCGAGGCGATCGTACAGCTCGTCCCATACCTCATTCGACATCACCGCCTCGAGCGGCGAGCGCGGAACCTCGAGCGCGAGGTCGCGTTCGCGCACGTGCCCGGTATCAACGATCTCGATGTCGGCTTCGCGATTGCCGACGAGAAAGCGCGCCATCTCATTCAGCGGCTTGACCGTCGCGGACAGGCCCACGCGCACCGGCGACCGGCCGCACAGTGCCTCGAGCCGCTCCAGCGACAGCATCAGGTGCGAACCGCGCTTGCTGCCGGCGACCGAATGCAGCTCGTCCACGATCACGCTGCGGACACTCTTCAACATCGCGCGGCCGGATTCCGAGGTCAGCAGGATGAAGAGCGACTCCGGTGTCGTGACCAGGATGTGCGGCGGCGTGCGGCGCATGCGGCTGCGGTCGAGCGCCGAGGTGTCGCCGGTCCGCACCGCGTCGCGAATCGGAACGTCGGGGAGTCCCAGCTCCAGGAGTTGATCGCGGATGCCGGCCAGCGGCTCCTGCAGGTTCTTCTGGATGTCGTTCGAGAGCGCCTTGAGCGGCGAGACGTAGAGGACGTGCACCTCGTCCGAGAGGCCGCGAGCCAATCCCTCGACCACGAGGTCATTGATTGCCGACAGGAATGCGGCGAGCGTCTTGCCGGATCCGGTCGGCGCCGCGATCAGGGCATTGCGGTGCTCGGAGGTGACCGCCCAGGCGCGGGACTGCGCCTCCGTGGGCGCGGAAAAACGGCTCCTGAACCACCCTGCGACGGCGGGGTGAAATGCGGGAAGGGCATCCTGGGACACCGGACTATTCTGGCATGCGCGCTGGCTCACGGGACGAGCCGGGTCAGCCGCGCCATCCGCCCCCGATCTTCATCCAATCTTCATGTTCATTTCATGCAGGCCATGCCCCCCGGCTCAGTTTGAGGCTGTCCGAGCCGAGGTCATTTACATTTGTCGCTACGGGACCGATTTGCTTAAGCGGGACCGTCAGCCTCGTATCCGAAGTCATCGCGCCCGCGTTCAACGTGAATGCGCTGCAGCAGTTCGTCTGCGACGACAACAGCGGCAGCTTTATTCTCCGGTTGCACCCGCAAGCCAACGGGCGACCCAAGGAAGGATTTACGCTCAATGGCCCCTGGTCGGTCTGGGGCAAGGGGACGGGTGACTACGAGAGCCTGTCCGGGCACGGCGAGTTTGGCGTCGTGCTCGATTTCAACAGCGATCCGCTGGAGGGCGAGGAGACTTACGTCGGTTTCGTCAATCTCTAGTCCGGGAACCAGCCCGAACGGCAAGCCGGTCCGGGCCCTGCGCCTGGACCGGCGATTTCATCTTGCGGCGACCGGTAGGTAGTCCGGGACGAGTTGAAGTGGTCGCATTTGTCGGCTATTACACGGCCTGATGTTCTGGCCCGGCAGAGGCTGCCATGACACGGTACGAGCTGGCACAAATGAACGTCGCGCGCCTGCGGGCGCCGCTCGATTCCCCGCAACTGGCCGATTTCGTCGATGCTCTCGATCGTATCAATGCGATCGCCGATGGCTCGCCCGGATTTGTCTGGAGACTTCAGGATGAAGTGGGCAATGCGACGGCGTTGCGTCCGATGGGCGAGGACTTCATCGTCAACCTGTCCGTTTGGCAGGACCCGCAATCGCTGCAGACGTATGTCTATCGGAGCGATCACGCCCGCGTGATGCGGCGCCGGCGCGAGTGGTTCGAAAAAATGGATATGTACCTCGTGCTCTGGTGGGTGCCGCGCGGCCATCGGCCCGCCGCGGAAGAAGGCATCGAGCGCCTCAACCTGCTGCGTGGCCGCGGTCCCAGCGCGAACGCCTTTACTTTCGGCCATCTGTTCCCGGCACCAGGACAGGGCGGGACGGTGGGGGATTCCCTCGAAGCGCACTGCCCGGCAACCTGACCGGTGTGCAGAGCGCTGTCAGGGCATTGCCCATCGCGGTGAAGTATGACGCTGCTGATCCGTCTGGTTGAGGTGTCCGATCGCGTGGCCGGCACGTCGGCGCGCCTGGCGAAAGTACGCGAACTCGCAGAATTTCTGCGCTCCCTCGAACCGGCGGAACTGCAGATCGGAGTGCAATACCTCGCAGGGGAACTCCAGCAGAGACGTAGCGGCATCGGCTCCGCGGCGCTGCGCGAAGCGGGCAACGGCGCGACGGCAAGTGCAGCCTCGCTGACCCTGATCGAGGTCGACCGCAGAATTGCCGGTATCGCGACACTGCGCGGCAAGGGCGTCAGCGCACGGCGTGCCGCGGCACTTCGCGATCTGTTCGCGCGGGCAACCATGGCCGAGGCAGAGTTTCTGACTCGCCTTTTGCTCGGGGACCTGCGTCAGGGTGCTCTCGCGGGCGTGATGGTCGATGCCATTGCGTCCGCAGCGGCAATGCCGGTGAGTGGAGTGCGCCGGGCAATGATGTACGCGCCCGGCATTGGCGTCGTGGCGCAGGCTGCATTGCAGCAGGGGAACGCCGGCCTCGCGAGCTTCCAGCTCGCAGCCCTGTCGCCGATCGCACCGATGCTCGCGCAGACCGTGGCCGATCCAGCCGACGCCTTGCGACAGCTCGGCGGAGAGGCCGCGTTCGAATGGAAGATGGACGGCGCGCGTATCCAGGTGCACAAGTCGGATACGACCGTATGCATCTATACCCGCAACCTGAATGAAGTCGGCGTGGCCATCCCGGAGATCGTGGAGTTCGTGAGGACGCTTTCCGCCCGGGAGCTGATACTCGACGGCGAAGCGCTCGCCTTCGACGCTTCGGGCCGGCCGCACCCGTTCCAGGTCACGATGCGCCGCTTCGGCCGCAAGCTCGACGTCGAGCGCTTGCGGGCTGAGCTGCCGATGCGCGCGTTGTTCTTCGACTGCCTGCAGGTCGACGGCGAGAGCCTCGTCGATCGGCCCGCGCACGAACGTTTCCGCGCGCTCACGCAAGCGCTGCCCGAGTCGTCACGCATCCCGCAGCTCGTTACGTCATCCGAGGCGGAAGCACAGGCGTTCTACGACGGCGCGCTCGCGGCCGGGCACGAGGGCGTGATGGCGAAATCGCTGGATGCCCCCTACGCAGCCGGCAGCCGCGGTGCCGGCTGGCTCAAGATCAAGCACACGCACACGCTGGATCTCGTCGTGCTTGCCGCCGAGTGGGGGCATGGCCGCCGCACCGGCAAGCTGTCGAACCTGCATCTCGGAGCGCTCGACCCGGCCACGGGTGAGTACGTCATGCTCGGCAAGACCTTCAAGGGGCTCACGGACTCCCTGCTCGACTGGCAGACGAAAGAATTCCTGGCCCGCGAGACCCATCGCGACGAATGGACGGTATACGTACGACCCGAACTCGTCGTCGAGATCGCCTTCAACGACCTGCAGACGAGTCCCCGTTATCCCGGCGGCATTGCGCTACGCCTCGCGCGCGTGAAGCAGTACCGCGACGACAAGGGGCCAGACCAGGCCGATACGATGGCGACGGTGCGGCGCCTCTTTGAGTCGCAGCGCGGGGCGGCGCAAGCCTGAATTGCGGATTCCGGCAACTCATCAAGCCTTCGTGGAACCTCGCCTGGGCCGGCGGACGACCCGCAGCTTGCCGCTGTTTCCGCCGCCGCAGAAAAACCGATCGGCGCCATCGGACTCGAGCCCGGAAACGCCCGCTCCAGATGGCATCTCGAGCCGCACAAGGACCTTTCCCGTTTCTGGATCGATGCGCCTCAGATCGCTCTCTTCACCTTCCCAGGTTCCGTGCCAGAGTTCTCCGTCAACCCAGGTGACGCCGGTGACGAAGCGGTTGGACTCGATCGTGCGAAGAACCGCCCCGGTCTCGGGATCCACCTGATGGATCTTCCGGTCGCGGTAGTGGCCGACCCAGAGCGACCCCTCGGCCCACGTGAGACCCGAGTCGCCGCCGCGGCCGGGCGCGGGAATCGTGGCGAGCACACGACCAGTCTCCGGATCGATCTTCTGGATGCGGTCCGCGGCGATCTGAAAGAGGTGCTGGCCGTCGAAGGCCGTCCCGGCATCCGCGGTGACATCGATTGAGCGCAGGGTTTTCCCGGTCGCGGGATCCAGGGCGTTCAGCTTGTTGCCGGATGCAAACCAGACGTGCTGACCGTCGTACGTGACGCCATGCACGGCGTCGGCACCCGAAAAGGGGCCATATTCGCGCAGGATTTCGGCTGTTGATGTATCCATGGCTGCAGTTTAGTCAGTCGGCAGCGGCGCGGGGAGTAACAAGGTCGTCGTGAATCCCGGCACGTGCGCGGTCATCCACCGGCGCGCCCGCCCGTGACCGAACGCTTGCACCTTGCCTGCCGCCGCAAGAGAATCGAGCGCCCGCTGCACCGTGCGCTGGCTCGTGGCGAGCGCCAGTGCCAGAGCGGAGCTCGACCAGGACTCACCGTCCGCGAGTAGAGCGAGCACCGACCCATGCTGCTCTTCGATGGGACGCGCCAGCACGACGACTTCGCGCGCGCGGCGTGGCGTCAGCACAAATCCCTGCTTCGTCGCAGTCACCACCGCCAGCGGTCGCAACACAGAGCGAAGGCGCCCGATCTCGACGCGCAAGCGCGCACGCAGCGATTCATCGGCGCGCTTCAAGCCGAATGCGCGCGCTACGAGTATGTCCCTCGGCACGTCTTCGGGCCACGCCTCCGCAAGGGTTCGCGCGAGTGCAAACAGCACCGGACGCCTGGCGAGCGAGACCACCCGGTTTATGTCGCGCACGGAATACCGCAAGGCGTCGACGACGAGCACCTTCGACTTCAGCAGCGCTTCAACCTCCTCGAGCAGGAGCGGCCGCTCCTTGCCGCGTGCAATCAGCCGTGCCGCGGGCGTAGTCAGGACGCGGGATGCACTTTCGACTTCCGCCGACAGCGCGGGAATGTCCGCGTGGCGCGCGGCGTGCCCGGCGCGGACGAGCGCATCGCGCGCCTGCGTCGTGCGAAGTCGGCGTATTGCAATCCCGGCAATGATGAGTTCGTGGGCCGCCTGCCACGCGGGCGGAAAACCCCCGGGATCGAGCAAGGCGAGCTTGCGCTCGGCATCGTCGAGACGGCCGATCAACAGCAGACGGCGGATCTCGAGATAGCGCGCGTGCACGGCGTTCAGCTGGTCGCCATGCGCTTCCAGCGTCGTCCGTGCAGCGTCCAGTGCTTTCGCAGGCCAGCCCAGGTCGCGCGCGGCGAGCGCGACTTCGGCCTCGGCGACGATGCAGCGTGCGCGTGCGACGGCCTCCTTCGGACCGAAGGCATGCGCGGCACTCCGGAGCAGTGCCTTCGCGCGCACGAGATCGCCAAGCTGCGCCATCGCGATGCCCCGAAGTGCGAGCGCTGGTGCGTCGTCGCGCAGGGCGATCCGGTTCAAGGCACCCAGGGGATCGCCCGCAGCGAGGGCGCGCGCGGCGGCGGTGATCAGCGAGTCCATCGGAATCCCGACACAGTTGTCACTCCCGGCGCGCGTGTCCGGACGCTAATCTATCCCAGGGCCAACGACCATCGGAGTTACGAACCATGACCACGCACAAGACCGGCACACGGAAGGAGTGGCTTGCCGCGCGACTCGAGCTGCTGGCAGCGGAGAAGGATCTCACGCGGCGCAGCGACGAGCTGGCTCAGCGGCGGCAGGAGCTGCCCTGGGTCCGGATCGACAAGGCCTATCGGTTCGCAACTGATGAGGGGAGTGCTTCGCTCACGGACCTCTTCCGGGGGCGCTCGCAGCTTCTCGTTTATCACTTCATGTTCGGACCCGACTACAAGGCAGGCTGTCCGTCCTGCTCGTCGATCGCCGATAGCTTTGATGGCATCGTCGTGCATCTCGAGAACCATGACGTGGCGATGACGGCGATTTCGCGGGCGCCGCTCGCGAAACTGCAGGCCTTCAAGCGCCGCATGGGCTGGAGGTTTCCCTGGGCGTCCTCATTCGAAAGCGACTTCAACAACGACTTCAGTGTCGGCTTCACCGAGCAGCAACAGCGCGAGGGCGGCATCGAATACAACTACCGGCGCGAGCCGGCGATGATGGAACGCGGCGGCGGCGACGCGCTGAGCCGCCAGGGCGAGGGGCCGGTCGCAGAGATCGCGGCCGGCACCGGAACCGATGTCGCCACGTACACGCGCGAAAGGCCGGGCATGAGTGCCTTCGTGATCGAGGACGGGGTCGTTTATCACAGCTATTCTGCCTACGCGCGCGGACTGGACGGCCTCTGGGGCATGTTCCAATGGCTCGACCGAGCTCCGTTGGGGCGAAACGAAAAAAGCTTCTGGTTGCGGCGCCACGACGAGTACGAGGCCGGCACCCGGAAGGCCTGAACCATGTGTCCCGCATGCCTGGTGTCCGCGGCCTGGGTCGCAGGCGGCGCGACCCTGGCCGGCAGCGCGGCGGTGCTCGCCGTGAGGCGAGTCCGGGTGCTACTGCTGCTTCAGCGTGTAGTCCGCCGGCGGCAGAAACAGGTCGTCTGACAGTGGCGCGGTTTCGACCGACTCGGTGACCGTTGTCATCGTGACGCCACCGAGACGCGCCATCAGGCCGCCCATTACGCCGTCACCCTGGGTATCGATGTCGATGTTCGATTCGTAAGGAACGCCACCGAGCTTCGCAAACTCCGCATGCATCTCCGCCATCGCCTTGGCCTGGCCCGGCGATCCTTTGGCGGCGCGCGGGTCGGTGAATATCCATCCCTTTTCGGCGGCTCCCTTATAGAAGGTCGCAAACTCCTCGGTGCCGGGCACGCCTTTCACGATCCATGTCACGCCGGAAAGCACCATGGTCACGGTCATTCCGCCCGGCCCGCCGAGGGTGGCTGGCACGACGATCTTCATGTCATAGCCCTCCGCGGCGTGACCCGCGATGGTTTTTGTCTGGCCGTTGGGGCTTATCGAGGACTGCATGCCTTCGGTCGCCACGGATTTCGACAGCTCTTCCGAGAAGGCGCCCATGTCCCAGACATCGACCTCTTTCTTCTTTGCGTTCAGTACGTACATCTTCTGGTTCTCGACGTCGAAGATCGTCGTGTCGGTCTTTTTGCTCCGCACGTTGTCCACGCGCATCTTCAGGCCCTTGATGTAGGTAGTGCTCGTCGTCGTTCCCGACATGCCGAGCCCTTTGCCGGTGTTCGTGGCATTGATCGTGACGTCCGCGTGCGCAGGCGCCCACATCGCCAACGCGAGAGCAGCCGAAAGCATCGTACGCATTGCAATACTCCTATCCCTGGTAAGGCGTAGCCAGTTCTTCGCCGCAACCGCGAAGGGTCCGGCCGTTCAGTGTGACGGAAACGGTTGCGGCGAACGGTCTGCCGCTCATGGTGTCGGTGCAGGGGACGGGCACGATCACCACGCGGAGGTCATTCGCTTCCGTTACGGCATGATAAGTCCGCGTGCCGCTGGTTGGATCGATCTGCACTCGCGCCGCCGGCGTGACGGCCGTGCCGGCGCCGTAGTCGTAGGTCAGGCGCATCTCGGCGCCCATGCGTATCTCCAGCTGCCAGCCCGGCTCCTGACCGAGCGCCCGGAAATCGCGCTCGCGCGCCAGCTCGAAAAAGGCGCCGTCCCATGGGGCCAATGCGTGCTCCGAATCGATTTCGATCAGGCGTGCGCCGAGGGCCGCCCACAGCGTGCCGCCGCAGCTGACTTCATGCAGCGTGACCTGCGGGCTTGCGGCGAGCGCATCCAGCTTACCGGGCGGCAGCTGATACTCGCTTGCGAGCCAGGAGCTGGTCGGTACACGCCGAGTTGCATACCGGGGCTCGCCGCAGCGCTGGCCGGACGAAGTCGCCGCGTTCGCGGTCAGCCGCACGGTCTCGCCATAGCGCGCCCGGGCCTGGTCGTCGTTGAGCGCGCTCGTGCCGAGCAGATGGTGACCCACGATGGTCCAGATGCCGGTGTGGGCCAGCGGTTCCGCCGCGGCCGCGCGCTCGATCGATTGCGCTGGCCGTTCCGCAGTCGCCTGCGTGACGGAGAAGCGCAGTGGTTCTGGCAAGCCGGCCACGTAGATTCGCAGCGCCTCTCCTTCGGCCCCGAAGCTTTCTGCGTCGCGAAGCGCCGCGAGATAGCTGTCCTCCTGCCGCATCACATCCTCCGCGCAGGCCTTGCGCGTCGACGCGAGGCCGCCAAACTGGATCGTGCTGCCCTCTACGGCCACGACACCGTTGAAGCGGTTGCAGGAACCATTGCCGATCGCGCGGCCCGTTGTCGGAAATTCGAGCGTCGCTTGTGAGTTGTCCGGCACGACGATGCCGCCGAGACTGTCCAGCCGCCAGGCGGTTCCCCACAGTGAAACGGCGGGTTGGCGGAACTCCGTCCGTGTTGCCGCATCGGCCCGTTCGTCGTTCACGATCGAGTCCATCGGAAGCTGCTTCGCTGGTTCGAAAAGGATCTCGACCGGGTCACCAGGGCTGTTCATCCGGATCCGGAACGCGTAATCGCTGAGGGCGAGTATGTCGGTGGGGTAGTCGAGGCCGTCCTCGGTGATCGTGAGGCGGCCGCCGTCGATGCGCCAGGCGCCGAATGCCGGCGAAGATTGCGGCGCAGTCATCACGAGGGTGCCGTCCGGCAGGAAGACACGGAGCGACCCGATGGCCACGTGTTTCGATTCGGCCACCTGCCAGACCGTGTTGACGAAAGTGGTCTGCTCGGACGAGCGGGTTGGCTCTGTGGTTTCGGTCTTCGCGGGGCGGGCTGGTTCCGGCGACTGCCGCTCCGCACAGGCGGAAAGCGCCAGCGCTGCCGCGGCAAACGCCGCGAAAAGGTAAGCAGGGTTCATGGCGACCTCCCTGTATGCCGGTCCATAAACTTACGCGAGCCGGAGCCGTACGGCCAGCCCGCGTTACAAGCCGGGGTGGTTATCTTCGCGATACACGGCCGCCCCGGCGATCGCCGCGATGATCGATGCGACGAGCTGATACACGCCCACCGACACCCACAGCTCCGCGCTGTAGAACCCGAGCGGTATGAACTGCGCCGGGCCCGTGAAGGAGTACGCAATCCAGGCGATGAATCCCGCCCATGCGGCCGTCGGTACACCGGGGCCGAGCCGCGGTCGCAACAGCGCGTATACGAAGAGCGTCAGGAATCCGCGCCCCAGCTCGAACAGGATGAAGAAAACGACCAGCACGCCGGCGTGTTCGCGGATTGTGATTCCGAGCCCGGCGGCCAGGTCCGCCCACTGGCCGTCCACTACGCGCTGGTGCAGGAAGCCGTCACTGATGAAACAGATGGCCGCCGCGATCAGCGCGCCCAGCGAGAGCCGTGCCCAGTTGATGCTGCCCATGCCGGATACCCCCATTTTCGTCGTTGTCAGGGCGCCTTGTTGCGCCCCGTGGCCGGAATGATATGCCCACCGACCAGTTCATTGCCCCAGCGGTTCCAGATCCCGCCCTGCCGGTAGTTTCCACCGGTGAATACAACCGCCAGGTCGAACGTCAACACCACGATCAGCAGCTGGCCCCCATTCCCGGTCGCCGCGTACCAAAAGGGATGCGCATTCAGGCCTCGGGGCTGTCGCTGTCCACGCCGCCGCGATCGATCTTCTTTCTGGCCGCGGCCGCCAGCTTCACGTACTTGGTGCGAAATTCCTCTAGCTCCTGCTCTTCGAGTTCCTCGAGGTCCATCAGGGCGTTGTGACCTTTGGTCACCCGGATCAGCTCGTCGAGTTTGATCTGCAGGGCAGCCGTATCGCGGTTCTGGGTGTTCTGGATGAGAAACACCATCAGGAACGTGACGATGGTAGTGCCGGTGTTGATGATTAATTGCCAGGTATCGCTGAAGCCGAACACCGGCCCGCTGATGAGCCAGGCAATTATGGTAGCCGCGGCCAGCGCGAACACCCACGGCCTGCCGGTCACTCGCGCGGTCGCCTTTGCGAATTGCGTAAACCAGGATGGCTTCTTCATATAGCTCCTCGCACTAACGGACATCCGTGACGATGGCCCGGCCGCTGCGTCGTTCGAGATCGACGGTCAGGGTCGAGCCGGCTTCCTTGTCGAGCAGGTGCGTCGTCGGCGTGTCGACGTAACGCCCATGGTAGGACGTGCTGTGGCTGGAGACGGTTTCACCGCTCGCGTCCTTGCACCAGATGATGATCGCGCCGACCTTGTCGAGTTGCACCGTGTAAGGCCCGGTGCACTGGCCGGAGGCGGAGGGTGTCTGGTGACGGACGTAGGCAAGACGCGTGGCGGCGTCGGTAACGACATCGCAGCCGGTCACCGCAATGAGCACAATCAGTATCCTCACGATCCCTGGCATGACGATTACTGCGTCAGCGCGCTTTCCGCCCGCGCAACGCCCCGCAAACTGTTGAAGCGGTTCGGATACAGCTCCAGCGAACGCCGGTAGGCCGCCAGTGCATCCGCGTATTTCCGCTGCACCATCAGCAGGTCACCGAGCATCTCGTGCGCAGGAAGCGTCGGCGCGGGCGTGACGGCATGTTTTGGCGTCGAGATCTCGAGCTCCGCGGCCTGCTGCATCAACGCGAGGCTTTCCTCAGTCCGTTCATCCATCTGCGCGAGCCAGGCGCCAAGCTCGAGCCGCAATACCTGGATGTTTCGTGCAAAGAGGTCCTCGCCGGACTGGCGGGCCCCGGCTTCGAGGATCTTGAGGCGGGCCATCGACTTCTCCGCTACATCCAGCTGGCCGAGATGTGCCGCTCCGAATCCGTGGGCGAACTGCGCGATCGCTTCCGGCCACGGGAACCGATCCCAGTCCAGGCTGGCGGGTTCGCGCGGCACAATCAGCGCAGCTTCGTTCCAGGCGTGCCGCTCGAGCGCATAGCGGGCCTGCGTCGAGGCCAGGTGAAACGCGGTCTTGAAACTCGGCTCCAGCCGGGCCGTGCCGAGCAGACGCTTCAGTTGCGCGGCGGCATCGTCGTTTGCACCCTTCTGCAGATACGCATAAACGAGATACTCGATCGCATGCGGGAATTCGTCCCAGACGAACTCGCCATTTTCGCCGGCGGGATGTTCGAGTGCGGCTTCGGCGGCCTTCAGGTTGCCGCGAATCACCCCATCCCAGTCGCCGAGCCGCGTATAGATATGTGTCGGCATGTGCAATGCATGGGGATTGCGCGGCGCCGCCGATTCGTACTTGCGCGTGATGTCGAGCAGTTCCCGCTCGCGACCCGGGACATCGTTCGCGTGAACGAGATAATGCATCGACCCGGGATGCTCCGGATGCTGCCGGTAAACGCGGAGCAGTATCTCGGCCGCCCGGTCCGCATGCTCTCGCGAAACCGCGCTGGACGGCGCGGTCGCGAGATGAGCCAGCCCATAGAACGTGGCCGCGTCCGGGTCGTCCGGGAAAGCGGCGTAGAGCGTTTCAGACGCCTGTTCCCAGCGACGTATGCGCAGCCAGTAGTCCGGCGACTCCGGCTCCAGGAAAAAAGCCTCGGTAGCGGCAATGAACAGCTGCTCGCGCTCGGTGGGCGGTTGCAGCGCTTTCGCTTTCTGGATGATTTCCCAGCCGTTCTTTCGCGCTTCCAGCCCCGGCCGCGTCGGCCACAGGGGCTGAAAAAGCGTCGTCGCAATGCCCCAGTGCGCCATTGCACAACGGCCATCAATGGCGACGACCTTGCGGAATGCGTCCTGGGCCTGCGGGTAGGTCATGTGATGCAAGAGGGCGGCGGCGTGATTGAACGCCTCCTGGGCTGCCGGAGTGCAGCTGACGGGAAAATCCACGACGCCAAGTGGATGGCCCTCGTGCTGCTGGCCGTGGCCGCTGGCCGTAGCGCTTGCGAGCAACGCGGCGGTCAATGCCGCGCCATGGACCAGTAGTTGCCTTCGCTTCGCCATCGGACTATGCCGATTTCCCGGGACGCTTGAGTTTTTCATCGGTCTGACGTTGCCTCCTCGCGTGTTTCTTCTCGTACATCGTGGAGTCCGCCCGTGCCAGCAGCATCTCGAGCGACAGCTCGCCGGTCGAGGGCAATTCCTGGATGCCGAAGCTCATGGCAAGCTGGAACGGCTTGCCACCGCGTCGGTTGAATTCCTCGATTCGCGCCCTGAGCCGCTTGCTGCCGGCGTCCGAGGCCTCCACGCCATCGACCAGTTCCACGATTGCGAACTCATCGCCGCCAACCCGCCCGATCACGTCAGTCTCGCGGAACACCTCGGTCAGTACGCGCGCAGCATCGACCAGCAATTCGTCGCCCGCCTTGTGACCCTGCGTGTCGTTCACGTACTTGAGCCCGTCCACGTCAATGAACATCAGCAGGCACCTGACGCGAGTGCGCCGCGCCAGCCGCCATGCCTGGTCCGCGAGCAGCAGGAACCCGCGCCGGTTGCGGAGCCCCGTCAGTTCGTCCGTGAGCGCCAGTTGTTGCAGCTGGCCGGTGAGCCTGCGCAATGATCCGGCTGCGTTTTTGTGTCCGCACACGGCGGCCGCGAGCGTCAGGCCCATCAGGGTCGTCAGTCCCATGAAGGTCTGCAGGAAGAGCATCGATTCGCTGGTCGTCTCGCGAGCAAAGGGTCCGGCGCCGTTCGACGTGGCGACGACCGCGATCGCCGAGACCAGGCAGAGGGAAAATGAGACGCCGCCGGGATTCGTTCGGCTGGCGATCCACACGAGGAATGGCAGCGGCAGGAACGTGATCGGATAGGCGACCACGCCGGCGGGCGCCTGATAGTAGAAAACGAAAGCCGTGACGCCGGTGAGCAGCACCAGCGAGCCGATCGTTTCGACGACGTACCCGGGAGGGCTGTCGAGTGGCAGGAGCTGGCGCCAGGTCATCAGTGCGGGCGTGATGATCAGGATGCCGATGAAATCGCCAAGCCACCAGGTTCGCCATGACTCGCCGATTGTGCCGAATTCCACGAGGCCGGCGAGCTTCAGCGTCGCGACGCCCCAGGTCGAGGCGATGAGGCAGCAGATGGCGGTCAGGGCGGCAAAGGCGACCGTCGCGGACGCGACTTCAAACAGCTTGCTGACGCCGACCCACTTCCGGAGCAGCAATGCCGCGAGCAGCGCCTGCATCGTGGAACCGACGGCGATGTTCGCGGCGATGGCGTAGTCGAGCGGGCCGGCGTCCCCCTGGGCGGTGTACGCGACCCAGACATTGACGAAAAACGATCCCAGCCAGATGCCTGGCCAGACGCGCGTCCCCCACAGGAGGAGCCCGGCGAGTGCGATGCCGGATGAAGGCCAGACTGACGTGGCATAACCGGGAGGCACCGCGATCAGCAGCCCGAGCGCGCCTGCGATGCCATAGCCCAGGGCGAGCGCGCCGATCCTGCGAAGCCGGGCCAGGGACCATTCGCCTTCCTGCTCAGGAAGACCCTGCTGTTCGGCCGTTACCGATGGCGCGGAAACGCTATCTTCCCGCATGAACCATTATGCATTCGACCCGCCCGTACGTGTGGGTCGGGCGCCAGTCACGCCGCCGCGCTGCTTCCAGCGGACCGCGGCCAGAGTCACCAGGAAGACCGCCAGGTTCAGTGCGATGAACCGGCTGAGCGCAGGGCCGTAGCCCAGCGTGCTCAGCGGCGATATCAGGAGCCAGATCATCCAGATGACGGTCGGCACGGCGAAAAGCGCGAGCACCCGGTCGGAATCGGCACGCAACATGGCGGCGAGCGCAACGCCGAGCAACACCGCGACCAGTGAGCTCAACGGATACGTCCAGAACAGCACCACGGTCTCGATCGTGATGCCGACCGGCAGTGCGGCCGCCAGCACCGCAAGAAAAATGTAACGGCGCATGTCCCGGGAAGTCAGCGTGAACGGCCGTCGAAGTGGGTCACCGGAATCTCGTCCAGATCGATCCCCTTGAGGCACCGGATGTTGACGGCAGCCATGCGATTGCCTTTCGGATCGACCCCTTCGCCATACGTATGTATGCCGCAGACCGCACAGAAGCGGTGCTTGATGACGTGCTTGTTGAATGTATAGGTGCTGGCGTTCTCTTCCGGCGTCGTCACATGCAGCTTGTTGCGCGGCACGAACCAGAGCAGCGAACCCCTGCGCTGGCACATGGAGCAGTTGCAGGACAAGGCCTCGTCCAGCGACCCCTCCACTTCGAAGGCATTACGTCCACAGTGACAGCTGCCGCGATAGTCCATGCGTCACATCTCCTTGCGGATTGCCAGAGTGTAACCGTCGTACGCCGGCCCGGGGTTGTCTGGGGGAAATCAGGCAGGAAACGTCATCTCCGGACGCCGTTCTTCACCTGGTGGGCAAAGGCCAGCGCTTCGGCTTCATGGCGCGCGGGCTCGATTCCATCGCGGCAGTTCACATGGGCGCAGCCGCCGAATCGCATGCCCAGATAATCGAAGGTGTCGCGAAAGGCGCCGATGAAAGAGGCGGGGACTTCGTCGTAAATGGACGTGCAGACCACATAACCGGTCTTGCTCCGCAGCCGGCGACCCTGCTCCAGCAGGTCCGGCAGATCCAGGAAATCGGAGATCCGGTCGAGAAAGATCTTCATCGGCGGGCTGACGGCATACCAGTAGACGGGCGACGCAAAAATGATCTGCTCGTATTCGAGCACCCGCTGCATCAACGGCTCGAAATCATCGCTTCGGTTGCGATGGTCGTAGTCGTAACAGGACATGTTCCGGTCGCCGAGGTCGATGACCTCGATGTCGAGCTCGTTCGCGATGCGATCCATCAACTGCCCGGTGTTCCCGTTGCGACGGGAGCTGGCGAACAATGCAAGGGCGTTCAGCATGCGCCTGCAGCGGTGTGTGCCCCGCCCATGATCTCCAGAAACCGGTCCAGCCATCCGGCCGGAGGCGGCTTCATGACCACGGATCTCAGGCTCACGACCGTTGCACCGGTCCGCAGGGCCTGATCCTCGGGCCAGAAAAACCTCGCCGGAAGTTCGGCCAGCGCCAGATGCAGTCCGCGCCGGGCGGATTCCGCGAATATTTCGCGCGCGAGCTGCGACGATCGGGCCCCGTTCTCGGCCTTGACCGCCCAGACGACGATATCGAGCTCGGGCGGAAACGCCACGCTGAACCGGGAATCCGCTGCCAGCCGCTCGTACAGCGCCAGTGCCGCCTTCCGGCAGTCGGTCAGCATCCCCGCAAACTCGGCGCCTGGAACCAACGGCAACAGCCTTTGAGTCGCCCAGAGTGCAACCGCGGCGGCTCCGGGCCGGGAACATTCCAGGCTGATCTCGCCGAGGTGGAGGTCGCCCGAAGTGAAGTATGTGTAGGGCGAGTCGTGCCGGTACAACTTTCCTACGGCTGGATCGCGGAACAGGACGCAGCCGCAGCCATACGGCTGCAGCCCGTGCTTGTGCGGATCGATGACGATGGAATCGACTTCATCGATGCGATCGAATGCAGCGCGCGCCGACGGCGCCAGATCTGACGCAAGCGTGAAGTATCCGCCATATGCGCAATCGGCATGCAGCCTGAAACCATACCGTTCGCGCAGCGCCTGGATTTCCGCCAGCGGATCCACGGAGCCGACGGCTGTCGTGCCCAATGTCGCAACCACCGTGCCGACGCCGCCCTGCTTCAGCCGGCGCTCGAGCGCGGCGAGATCCATTCTTGCAAAGCGGTCGCAGGGAATGCT
>JALYJS010000064.1 GCA_030799345.1 Pseudomonadota bacterium
GCAGCAAGGTCCAGAAGCGCATGCAGGAAAACAATACCGAAACCGTCGTGGAAGAGCGTTGCGGGACCGTCTATGACAACCAGAAAACTCCGGCCGGCTTTGAGGTCACCTACCTGCTCGACGGCAAGCAAGGCGTCGTCCGCATGGATCATGACCCGGGCAAGCGGATCCGCGTCGAAGGCGGCGAACTGGTCCTGAGCAAGTCCTGAATCCTGCGCCGCCAGGCGCCTGGACATCGAGCTTGATAGCAAAGGCCCCGCTCGGGGCCTTTGCATTGCGGCCGCTCAATAGGCGTTTTGATCGCGCAAGACGATGGATACGGTTTTTAAAAGGATCCGGATGTCGAGTCCGAGCGACCAGTGCTTCAGGTACTCGAGATCGAGCTGCACGCGCTGATTCATTTTTTCGACGTCTGAAGTCTCGCCGCGCATCCCGTTGACCTGGGCGAGGCCGGTGATCCCCGGTCGCACCTTGTGACGCAGCATGTAGCCGCTCACCAGCTTGCGATAATGTTCATTGTGCGCGACGGCGTGGGGCCGCGGGCCCACCAGGCTCATGCTGCCCCCGAGCACGTTGAGAAGCTGGGGCAGCTCGTCCAGCGACGTGCGCCGCAGGAACGCACCCACTGGCGTGACCCTCAGGTCGAAGCGCGTCGCCTGCATGAGCGGGTCGTCCTCGCACACGGTCATCGTACGGAACTTGTAGACGACGAACTCGCGGCCATCGAGGCCGTAGCGCCGCTGCCGGAAGAAGACCGGGCCGGGAGATGACTGGCGCACCCGGATTGCGATCACGGCCATGACGGGTGCCGCAAGGAGCAACGCGCCGGCGGCGAGCACGATGTCGCTCGTGCGCTTCAGCACGCCCGTCATGCCGCAGAACGGCGTTTCGCGGACGGCGACGAGCGGCATGCCCCCGACCTCGCCAAAGCGCGCCTGCATCAGGTCGAATGCCGAAAGATCCGGAACGAAATAGATCGAGGCGGTCGTGTCGCCCAGCGCGTCGAGCAGCGCGCGGATCCGCGGATGCTTCGAAATCGGGAGGCACACGTAGATGACGTGGACCTGGTTCTGGCGCGCGTACTCCGGGAGGTCGGAAAAGCGGCCGAGCAGGAACGGCCGGCTCTCGCGGGGCAGGCGATCGACGCGCCGGTCATCGAAGAATCCCTCCACATTGCCGTGCCAGGGTTCCTCGGCCAGTCGCGCCGCCAGCTCGCAGCCGACCCTGTTGGCGCCGACGATCACCTGGCGACGCCGGGTGCCGCCATGCTCCAGCAGCCAGCCGGCGAACTTCCGCGCCGCGGCATGCGCGGCCGTGAGTATGAAAGGCGTCAATACGAACCACGTCAGCATGACCCTGCGCGAAAAGAGGCTGCTGACCTTCAGCAGGAAGCCGGCCAATAGCAGGATCCCGATGACGCAGGCCCATTCGATCATCCGGTGGCGAAGCATGCGCCCCCAGTCCAATGCGCTCCCGGCGAGCTCGAGCCGCGGCCGTGTCATCATCTTGAAAGTCGCGGCATACGCGAATACCGCAAGCGTGATGTAGAGGCTGTTGAACTCCTGGCCGTGGCTCATGGCCGCGAGCAGCAGCGTGCCGGCGACGATCGCAGAGTTCAGGTGTTCCTTGATCAGTGCGATCGATGGGGGTTCGCCGGCGCCGGTGCGCGCCCAGCTGCGCGACAGCGCGCTTTCCGTACGGCGGAAAGCGGTCTGGTCACGGCGCGCCGAAAGCCGACTTGCCTGTACTGCGGACATCCCTATCCTCGCAACGCCGGCGCTACGCGCGGGTGCACCAATCCAGCGAATGTGGTCAGGAAAATAGATCGGGAATGCCCGCCGCATGCGCGCTATTGACATAAGCGCGCAGTAAATTTTTTCTGCGAAGATTCGGCTTTCGCGCCTACGCGGTATCGGCGACGCGCAAGATGCGCCAAGTGCCGGGAATACCTTTCAAAGTCTCGATTCCGCGGTCCTGGAAGGTGCGGTCATCGGGCCGCCGCTCGATCACGCCAGTATGCAGGCCTGCGCGGATCGTCACTCCCGGTCGAAGTTGATGCGGGTGCCTTTAACCGTGGACTCGACGAGCTCTATCGCAAAGGCCGGGCCCTTGCGCCGCTTCACGAGGACATCTTCCTCGTCGTCGACCTCGACCTTGTAGGTCTTCTTGTCGAGCGCGGCCTTGAACGCGTCGCGGATGTCGCGAGCGCAGCCGTCCTCGCCGCGGCCATCCTTTAGTTGAACGCGGACATCGATCGGGGTCTGGTCCTTTGGCGTCAGGCGAAAATGCATGACGCCGTCATTGTTGGCGCCTTCGCTGACCTGGAGTCGCCACTTGTTCGAATAGTGAAGCGCTGCCGCCG
>JALYJS010000148.1 GCA_030799345.1 Pseudomonadota bacterium
GTGCTACCAGCCCCTTGTTTGATTGGTAGCCTACTGTACTCGATCTTTGTCACGCCGCAATGCGGCTGTTTCTCAAGCCATTGAAAGATAAGGCCCCACGCGCCTGGGGGTGTTATTCGCCTAAGACGTCGAGCGCGGGCGCGCCGGCAGCAACCGGCTGTTGCGCAGCAGAGCCGCGGAGATCAGCGAAACCACCAGCCCCACCGGAAAAATTTCGATGAAGGTGACCGGCAGGCGGAAAAACGGATTTGCGTACTGCTCCCGGAACTCGTCCATTTTCGCGGCGAGAGCCTGGAGTTCGGCCGCGGATGCGCCCTTGGCACGCGCTGCCTCGATCGCGGCGCTGCTATAGGAATCGATGAACGCGAAATCGGTGACGGCCAGCGTAATCTCCCAGCCGATCACATAGATCACGCCCGCAACAGCGCTGATACCGAGTCCCGCCAGCAGCGCGGGACCGAAACGGATTACGCCTCCGAGCTCGCGATCGCGCAGGCGCTTTACGCCGACAAAGACCAGGCTGAGCGCCAGCAGCATGATGAGGTAACCGGTGAAGTGGGAGGTCGCTGCCGATCCGGGCTCGGCGTTTGCCACCATGAGGCACATCGGCACCGCGACGATGAGGCCGGCGATGGTGCCGAAGATCAGGATGATGTGGGACATGGCGGAGTTCTCTCTAGGTAGGGGGACGACATCAAACTACCGGCGCTCCTGCGGTGCCATCGCCCGAAAGGGTGATTTCCGCCCGTTCACCGCAAATACCGGCGGTCCCAAAGTGACTACGGGACGAGACCGTGCTCCCGTGCACGCCGGATCGCCTCGATTCGCCGCGCAACCTGCAGCTTTTCGAAAAGGCGGGCGACGTGGGTTTTCACCGTATTCGGCGACACGCTAAGGCGGGCGGCAATCTCTTTGTTGGAGTGGCCGTCTGCCAGTAGCTGCAGGACCTGCCCCTCGCGCCCGGAAATGCCCAGCGAAGATTGCGCGCGTACATTAGGGGTGAATGCACCGGCGCGAGGCTCGCGGCGAAAGAGTCTTCGCCCGACCCAGATACCGAGCCCTAGGAATGCCGCAGCAATCAGCGCGACGTAAATCGTGCCGACGTGCGTGCGGGCCCAGATCTGGTATTCGAGCCACTGCAACAGGACCGCGCCGACCGCGAGCGCGAAGCCATAGATGAGCGCCATCCTCAGCATGCCGGAAGTCTATCGGCGGCTGGCGGGCCTCGCCACATCGGCATCGATGTCGGGACCATCACGTAATATCTCCCGTCATGAAAGCCACCATTGCAGACCGGAGAATCAGCGCCCATGTACGCGAGACACCACTCCGGCATTCACTCCGACTGAGCGCGTCCACAGGCGCGAACGTTTTCCTGAAACTGGAGAATCTTCAGGAGACCGGTTCGTTCAAATTGCGGGGGGCAGCCAACAAGCTGCTGTTGCTCACCCGCGATCAGGCGGCGCGAGGCGTCATTGCCGCCTCAAACGGCAATCACGCGCTGGCCGTGGCCACGATCGGACGAAAGCTTGGCATACCTGTGGAAGTATTCGTCTCGGAACATGTCGATCCAGTCAGGCGCGACAGGATCGAGGCCCTGCAGGCGATCGTGCAGACCGTCAAAGGAGACTCACTGCTCGCAGAGCAGACGGCGCGTCGCACGGCCGAACTATCGGGTCGCGCGTACGTGTCGCCCTACAACGACCGCGACGTCATCGCGGGGCAAGGCACGATTGCGGTGGAGATCCTGCGGCAACTGGCCCAAGCCGGCTCGAGCGGACTTGATGCCGTGTTCGTGGCTGTCGGGGGTGGCGGCCTGATCGGCGGCCTCGGAATGCATCTGAAGTCTGTTTCGCCTGCAACGAGGATCGTGGGATGCTGGCCCGAGAATTCGCCCGTGCTTCATGAATGTCTGCGAGCCGGCGAGATCATTGACGTCCCGGAGAAGCCCACACTTTCCGTCAGCACCACCGGGGGCATGGAAGCCGAGGCGGTCACACTCGGCATTGCACGCCAGGTGATCGACCGGAAAGTCCTGGTGACCGAAGCGGAGATCCTGGCCGCCTCCCGGCGTATCTACCGGGAGGACGACCAGCTGGTTGAAGGCGCAGCCGCCGTCGCGGTTGCTGCTTTTCTCCGATCCGCAGACGACTACGCGGGCAAGACCGTCGTGATCGTCATCTGCGGCGGCAACGCCGACCCGGGTTTGAAAGCCCGGATCAAGGAACCCTGACCTCGGTCAGTCTGTCAGCAACTGATACCCGATGATCGCCGCAACGACCGCGCCGCCAATGAGCCATTCGTCGTTGATTCCACCGTCGTCCTTCTTCTTGCCGTACTTCCGGCGGTCGTAATAGCCGTCTTCATAGCCGCGCTCAAATCCCTCGCGGAAGTAATGGTTGTACTCGTCCTGCTCGATATAGCGGCCGTCGTAGCCGTAGTTGGCATCCTGGTACGCGAAGGCACCGCGATAGTCGTAGCGCCAGCCATCCTGGCGGTCGGCGCGGCCGGCCCTGTAGCCCTCGTTGTACCCGGCCTCCAATGCCTTCTCCAGCTTCTTGATTCCGTACTGGTTGGTCTGGTACTGCCGGCCATCGCGGCGATACTGGTAGTTCGGTGCCGTGTAGTAATACGGGTCGTTGGCGTAGTCGTACCGTGACCGATCCAGTTGCGCTCGTTGCGCGCGCAGGCGCTCTTCGTACTGCTCCTGGAAGCGCAGATGCTGGATGCGTTTCTGCTGGCGCAGGATCTGCGCATCGCGTTCAGCCAGCTGTTCCCGCAGCGCTATGTTCTTGCGGTAGAGCGCCATCTGCTGTTCCTGCTTGCGGATCCGTGCCTGCTGCTCCTGCTGTGAAACGCGTTTTTGCTGCAGCCGCTGCTCCTGCTGCGCGCGTTGCTGCTGGAGTTGCTGCTCCTTCTGCTTCTGCGCTACCGCCTCTCGTTGCTGCTCCTGCTTGTCCTGCTGTGCCTGCTGCCGGGCCTCCACAGCTTGCTGTTGCTGCTGCTGTTCCGCTCGCTGCTCTCGCTGCTTCTGCTGCACGGCCTGCCGTTGCTGCTCCTGCAGTTTCTGCTGTTCCTGCTGCCGGGCTTCCGCGGCTTGTTTTTGCCGCTCCTGCTGCTGCCGCTCCTGCTGCTGCTGCTGCTGTTGCCGTTGCTGCTCCTGCTGCGCCTGGAGTTCCTTCGGTCGCTGCTGCTCCGGCTGCTGCTGTTCCCGTTTCCGCGCTTCCTGCGCCTGCTGCTGTTCCTGCTGCTTTTTCTTTTTCTTCTTTTCCTTTTCCTCTTCGGACTCGTCCGGATTCTTCGGCTGGGCCGCCTGGGGCGGAGGCTGGACCACAGCCTGCGCAACTGCCTTTCCGGGCAGGGCCGACAGAGCCAGCGCGGCACCAAGGAGGGCCGGGAACAAGATTTGATTGAGTGGCATGGTCATCGTCTGATACTCGTGGTTAGGGCTAGTGAACACATGGTTAGATAAATACCCTGAACCCCCACTGAACCAGCGGGCGAATACGCCAAGCGCCGTCGGATCAGTCCCACAAAGGACTACACTGCGCGAATCAACGAGGTATGAGCATGGCCGCGCGAAAGAAACCTGGAGTCGGTACTACGAGTACCCGAAAGAGCCGGGCCCGCCGTAAATCGCTCGCGCCGAACAAGCAATCGCGGGGCCTGGATGCCGCGGACATCGCGTTGCCGATCGATGACGAACGCATCGCTGCGCTCGCCGCACAGGTTCGCGAGCGCGGCGGCGCGCCGATCGGCGCTTATCGCGAACCGCTATCCGGCAGCACTGTGCTGGTAGCGGCCGTGCCGCTCGGGTCGGTGCAGCCGACGCCGTTTCAGCGCGACCTGTCGCCGACACACACGAAGCGCCTGGCGCAGAAGATCGACGAGGCGGGGTCTTTTCTCGACCCGATCATTGTCGTGCGCGGAGAGGATGGCGGGTTCTGCACGCCGAACGGCCGCCATCGACTGGCGGCCGCGAAGGTGCTGGGGCTAAAACAGATCACGGCGCTGGTCTCGCCGGATGAAGGACTGGCTTTTCGCATCCTCGCGCTCAACACGGAGAAGGCGCACAACCTCAAGGACCGCAGCCTGGAAGTAATCCGGATGGCGCGTGCGCTGGCCCGGCGCCAACCACGCGCGAAGGAAAGCGACTACTCCGCGCAATTCGAATCGCCCGAGTTCCTGACGCTCGGCGTGCTCTATGCGAAGGACGGCCGATTCGCCGGTGGTGCGTACAGCTCGTTTCTGCGCAAGGTGGATCGCTTCAGCGACCGCACGCTGGCGGTGAGCTTGCGCGAACGCGAGGGCTACGCTTCCCGCGTACGCGAGATTGACTCGCAGGTGCGCAAGATCGTGAAGTCCCTGGAGGCGCGCGGGTTCAAGTCGCCGTACCTGCGCACCTTCGTCGTGGCGCGCATCAATCCCGTGCGTTTCCATCGCGCGAAGCCGGGCGACACGAGGCCGCCGATGCCGATCGCGGCCGCTTTGACCCGCATGACGGCCGGCGCGAAGAATTTCGATGTCAGCAAGGTTCGTTCCGGTGACCTGGCGCTCGTAGCTGCATTATCGAGTGAATGAGGGACTCGCGATGCGGTCGGCGACCTGGATGCTCAGCCTTGGATTTTTCATCGTTGCCTGCGCCCCAACAGGTCGCCTCCAGGTCGATCGGGATGTAGCCGTTCCGATGCGCGATGGGGTGACGCTGCGGGCTGACGTCTACCGGCCGTCCGGCAGCGGCAAATACCCGGTACTCGTCTTTCGTACGCCGTACGGCAAGCACAGGGCCGCAGAGAGCGACCGCATTCATGAGAAAGCGGTGGAGCGCGGCTATGCCGTCGTCCTGCAGGACGTACGTGGCCGGCATGCCTCGGGCGGGATCTTCGAGCCCTACCGGCAGGAAGGCGCCGACGGCTACGACACGATTGAGTGGGCCGCGGCCCAGGCCTGGTCCGATGGCAGGATCGGAACCTACGGCCTTTCCTACCCGGGTGCCGTGCAATGGCTCGCCGCGATCGAGGCGCCGCCGCATCTCGTTGCGATAGCGCCGGCCATGACTTTTTCGTCGCCCCGCCGATTCTTCTACATGAATGGCATTTTCGATTTGTCGTGGCTGCCGTGGATTTATCAATACGTAGCGCCGGACGCGCGGCGGCGGCTTGGCCTGTCCTCGGACGGCGATGCGGAACAGATGTGGCCCGCCGTCGCAAAGGAGTATCAATCCTGGCTGCCCTTGCGCGAATTGCCTTGGCTCCGCCAGGAAGCGCCTTATTACTTCGAATGGCTGGCGCATCCGCCCGAGGATCCCTGGTGGGACTGGGCGGAGCTGCGGGGCCGCTATGCAAAGGTTTCGGCCGCGGTGCTCAATCTGAGCGGCTGGTACGACGATGCCTACGGTGTGGAAGGCGCGGCGACCAATTACAACGGTCTGCGGCAAGCGAGGAGCGGGCAGGCAAATTCGCGGACGCATCTGGTGCTCGGACCGTGGGTGCATGGCGTCCCCGCGCCGTCGTCCCGGCGCGCCGGCGACCTGGATTTCGGCCCGAATGCCGTGATCGATTACGACGAGCTGGTGCTCGATTTCCACGACTATTACCTGCGTGGCATCAGCAACCGGTTCGCGACGGACGCGCCGGTCCGGTATTTCGTCATGGGCGCCAACGAATGGCGCGAGTCGAGCCATTGGCCACCGGCGACGAACCGGACGACGACGTATTATTTTGCGGGTGCCGGTTCAACCGGTGCGCGCCGACTGCAGCCTGCCAGAGCGACACAGACGCCGCCGCTCAGCACTTTTATCGCTGATCCGTCAGATCCCGTCGAAGATCCACACGGCACGCCGGGCGCGCATGACTATCGTGCACTTGAATCCCGCACGGATGTTCTCACGTTCGATACCGAGCCCTTATCGGAGGACTTGTGGGTTGCCGGCGACATCAGCGCAGTGCTTTACGCGTCCTGCGACTGCCGCGACTTCGACCTGTGGGTGAGATTGCAGGACGTTCATCCCGACGGGCGCGCATTCAATTTGATGAGTCCCGGCAACGACGTGCTGCGTGCGAGTTACCGGGATGGCGCCACTGGCCAAAGACCGCTTGAACCGGGGCGCGTTTATGAGTTGCGCTTGCCGGCGCTGATGACGGGCACCCGGTTCGGCAGAGGTCACCGGCTTCGCGCCCAGATCTCCGCGTCGTTTAGCCCGCACTTCTCCCGCAACCTGCAAACGGGCGAGTCCGAGGTCGTCGCTGCGGAATCACGCGTCGCCGCCATCATCATCCATCACGGTGCCGGCCACGCATCAAGACTCGAGTTGCCGGTGGAATAGGGTATCGGTTTCCGCATCCTACGTGCTGTCGCGCCAATATCCACATTCCCGCAAGCTTGGTAATGCGGTAGTGCTGTGCTCATGGCGGAAAAGAACGAACCGGCAGTCCCGGCTAAAGCCGCCGCCCGCGATCCCGAAGGGATCTTGGAGGTAAGCGGCGAGGTTTCGGCCCGGAACGTCCCGCTGATCCTGCTGGCGATCTTCGCGTCCATCTTCGTCCTGGACTGGGCTCAGCCCGTGCTCATCCCGCTGGTGCTCGCACTGATCATCAGTTACGCCTTGGCCCCGATTGTCGATCGCCTCGAGAAGCACCGCATTCCCCGGGCGCTCTCGGCGGCCGTGCTGCTTCTCACCATCATCGTCGGCGTGGCGGCGACCGTCATCTCGCTCCGGGACGAAGCGGTGGACCTGATCGAGACGCTGCCGGAGGCCGTGGAAAAAATCCAGGCGGCAATCAAAAAAGAGGGGGTCGGCTCCGGAGAAACCATCGAGCGGGTGCAAAAAGCCGCGGACGAGATCGAGCGCGCGGCCGAAGAGGCTGCGCCCGAAGCCGAGACGCCCGGCGTCACGCGCGTGCAAATCGAAAAGCCGAAGCTCAACATCCGGCAGTATCTGTGGACCACCATGAGCGGGGCGATCGCCGCGACCGGCATCACGCTGATCGTGCTGTTTCTCGCTTTTTTCCTGCTCGCATCCGGCGACGCGTTTCGCCGGAAGTGGGTCAAGCTGTCGGGCCCGACCCTGAGCCGGAAGAAGGTCACCGTCCAGGTCATGGACGAGATCGGTTATCAGATCAAGCGCTATCTGGGCGTGCAGGTCCTGACGAGCGTCATCGTCGGCATCGCGAGCGGTCTCGCGTTCTGGGCGATCGGCCTCGAGAATGCCGCGGTGTGGGGCGTTGCGGCCGGCGTGCTCAACCTGGTGCCGTATCTCGGAGCCATCATCACGACCGGTGGCACGGCGCTGGTGGCGTTCTTCCAGTTCGGGACCATCGGCATGGCGCTCGCCGTCGCCAGCATCTCACTTGTGATCAACACCCTGGAGGGCTCCTGGCTGACGCCCTGGCTCGCGAGCCGCGCGAGCCGCATGAACGCCGTGGTGGTTTTCTCCGGGCTCCTGTTC
>JALYJS010000196.1 GCA_030799345.1 Pseudomonadota bacterium
GGTCAGGAATTCCTGGATCTCGTCGAGCACGGCGCCGGATTGCAGCGTGTGGTACGGAAAGCAGTCGGCGCCCGGCAGTTCGACCAGTTTCGCGCCGGAAATGTGCTCGGCGAGATACTGGCCGAAGGGCAGCCGGTAGTGACGGTTGTCGCGTCGGTGCAGCACGCAGGTCGGCACCGAGATGGCCGGCAGGATCGAGCGCACGTCGAGTTTCACAATCAGGTCGTACATCTGCGCGGCCGCCCCGGGCGGCATCGCGAGGCGCTGGTTGCGCAGGAACCACTCCCGCATGCGCGGATCGTGGCCGATGCTCGGCGCCGTCATCTCGAGCATCGCGGCATCCTGTCCCCAATGCTGCTCGTAGAGCGAGACCAGTTTTTCGCAGGTCGCCTCGGGCATGCCGATAGGATAGTCGGGCGCGCGGCGCCAGCTCGCGAACGCGTTGACGAGAACCAGTGCCGACACGCGATCCGGAAACGTCGCCGCCAGCAGCATCGCCATCAGGCCGCCTTCGGTGTCGCCGACAATCGCGGTCTGGCGCGATCCCGCCGCCTCGAGCACCAGGAGCGCATCGTCCATCCACTGCTCGAGTGTCGGCAGCTTGGCGAGCAGCACGGGATCGGAGACGCCGGTGCCGCGCTTGTCGAAACAGATGACGCGGCCGATGCGCGCGAGGCGCTGATGGAACAGCGCGCAGGAGGGCTCGTCCCACATCGCATCCACGTTGGTCGCCCAGCTCGGCACGAACAGGATGTCGCGCGGGCCTTCACCGAAGACCTGGTAGGCGACGTAGCCGCCGGCGGATTTCGCGTAGCGTGTGTCGGGTCGGATCATGGAAAGCTGGCAATATACCGGAATGAACGGCCGTCATTGGTGGGAGCGCGGGGATCTCGGCTATCGCGGTGGCCGGCTGCAGTTTGCCGGACAGGATCTCGAGGCGCTGGCGGCGGAAACCGGAACGCCGACCTTCGTTTATTCTGCCGCGCGCGTGCGCGCGAACCTGGAGCGGCTGCGCGCCGCACTTGATGAGCAGGGCGTTGCGCACGATGCCTTCTACGCCATCAAGGCGAATCGGTACGCGCCGCTCGTCAGCTTCCTGCAACAGAGCGGCCGCTGCGGCATCGATGCCTGCTCTCCGGCCGAACTGCTCTATGCATTGAAGTCTGGTTTCGCGGAAACACAGATCTCCTACACGGGTACTTCCGTATCGGAAACCGACCTCGACGTCCTCGCGCAGCACCCGGGCGTCCACGTCAACTGCGACGCGATCTCCACGATCCGCCGCCTCGGGCGGCGCTGCCCGGGACGGCGCATCGGCATCCGCATCAATCCGGAACTCGGCGCGGGCTACAACGAGAAATTGCGCTACGCGGGCGACAAGCCGACCAAGTTCGGCATCTACCGCGACCGCTTCGACGAAGCGCTCGCGGTTGCGAGCGAGGCCGGGATGCCGGTCGAGACGTTGCATTTCCATATCGGCAGCGGCTACCAGGGCGACGCACTCGAGGTGCTCGACGAAGTATTGCGACGGACGGGCGAGCTGCTCGATGCCAATCCGCAGATCCGCACGCTCAATGTCGGCGGCGGGCTCGGGCTGCGGGTCGCCGAAACCGATGTGCCGGTCGATCTCGAGCGCTGGGCGTCGATCATCGCGCGTCACGTCGTGCGGCGCGGCGTGCAGATACAGGTCGAGCCCGGCGATTACCTGGTCAAGGACGCGGGAATCCTGCTGGTGCGCGCCAACACCGTCGAAGACAAGGCGGGTACGCGCTTCGTCGGCGTGGACGCCGGTCTCGGCATCGAGAGCCTGTACGCTTACTACCGCACGCCGATGGCGGTTGCGCCGACCCGTCCGGCGGTGGGAGCACCGTCGGCGCGCGTGACCATCGCCGGCAACATCAACGAAGCCATGGACCTGCTCGCCGAAGACGTCGACCTGCCGCCGATCGCGGAGGGCGACCTGCTTGCGCTCCTGAACGTCGGCGGCTACGGTTCCGCAGCGGCGTCCAACCACTG
>JALYJS010000208.1 GCA_030799345.1 Pseudomonadota bacterium
CGACCTCGCGGATCGCATCCAGCGCCTGGCCATTCTCCGACAGGTCCACGCCCGCGAGCAGGGTGTGCATCATCCCGGCCTGGTCCACGTCCATGACGAACTTCTCGTAGCCCATGGCGAGCCCGCCTTCGAGCCAACCCGCCACGTGCAGCACGAAATTGACGCCGGCGAGGCAGGTGGGCAGCAGCGTCTGCGCGGATTCAAAGGCGGCCTGCGCATCCGGAAGCTTCGACGCGCAGAGGCTGCCGCCGGAGCGGAACGGGACACCGAGCCTGCGCGCGAGATGCGCCATGATGTAGAGCACGAGCGCGGGCTCGGGCGTGCCGAATGTGGGCGCACCGGATTGCATCGACAGGGACGACGCAAAGCTGCCGAGCACCATCGGCGCGCCCGGATTCAGCAACTGGATGAATGCCATGCCCGCCAATGCTTCCGCCAGTGTCTGTGTCGCCGTGCCGGCGACGGTGACGGGCGACATCGCGCCCGCCAGGATGAACGGTGTCACGATGCAGGCCTGGTTTGCGCGTGCATACACCTTGAGCGCACCGAGCATCGTCGCGTCGTAGGTCATCGGCGAGTTGACGTTGATCAGGCTCACGATCACGGTGTTCGGCCGGCCGGTCGCTGGATCGAGGTAGCCGTCGCCGAACAGGATCTTCGCCATCTCCACCGTGTCCTGCGCGCGCTCCGGGTGCGTCACCGAACCCATGAATGCCTTGTCGCTGTACTTGATATGGCTGTAGACCATGTCGAAGTGACGCTTGTTGACCGGCAGGTCCACGGGCTCGCAGATCGTGCCGCCGGAATGGTGCAGCGACTTCGAGAGGTAGGCGAGCTTCACGAAGTTCCGGAAGTCCTCGATGCGCGCGTAACGCCGCCCCTCGTCGAGGTTGTGGATGAAGGGCGACCCGTAAGCGGGCGCGAACACGGTGTTCGGCCCGCCGATCGCCACGTTACGCGCGGGATTGCGGGCGAGCTGGGTGAATTCGCGCGGCGCGCTCGCCTGGATCAGCGCCCGGCACATGCCGCGCGGCATGCGCACGCGCTCGCCCTGGACATCCGCGCCGGCATCCCGCCAGATCTGCAGTGCCTCGGCATCCTCGCGGAACTCGATGCCGATCTCCTCGAGGATCGTATCGGCATTGGTTTCGATCAGGACGAGGCCCTCTTCGCCGAGCACCTCGTAGCACGGAATCTTGCGGGTAATGTAGGGAACGGACTGGCCGGCCTGGGCGGCACGCGCGACGCGCTTGGCCTCGCGCGCGTTGGGACGCCGGCCACGTGTCGGCTGAACCTGCTCGTCCATGGTCGCTCTCCTGCCTGCACCGGGCGATGCCGCGCCGTCGAGTATGGCGGCTGAGTATGCAGCGGACTGACCGGTTTGCGTCACCGGCTTGCTTTTGTGCGCCATGTGGCCGGTACAATCGCAGCGGAATGCCAGCTGAAGCTATCGTCCGTAACCAGCATTCCCTGATTCGTGCGCGCACGCTGCTGGGCATTGCCACGCTACTCGGGGGCACGATCTCGTTCTGTGGCTGGGCATTCGATGTGCACCGGCTCACCGACTGGTTCGACGATGGCGTCTCCATCCAGCCGAACCCGAGCGTACTGATCGTCCTCGCCGGCCTCGCCCTGGTGCTGCTGCAAAGCGGACCGCGCCAGCTCGTGGCTATCCTGGGCGCCGTCATTGCCGCGGTCGGCGTGCTGACGCTTTCGCAATACATCCTCGGCATCGACCTCGGCTTCAACCATCAGCTCACCTTTGGCCGGGACTGGGGTCATTCCTCGACGTTGTCCCCCGGGCGCATGGGCCCTCCGGCATCGGCGTCGCTCACGCTGATCGGCACCGCATTCCTGCTGCTGGGACTGCGGCCGGATGCCGCGTCGCGCGTGCACCGCTTCGTGCCGATGCTGGGCATTGCCGTGTGCGTGATCGGCATGTTCTCCCTCATCGGCCACCTGTTCGACGCGAAGCCCCTGTACACGCTGCCCTGGCTGACCGCGATCGCGCTGCAGACGGCCTTGATGCAGAT
>JALYJS010000220.1 GCA_030799345.1 Pseudomonadota bacterium
CTATTCTTCTCTGCTGAGCGAGCGAACGGAGTTTCCCGCCCGCGACTGCGCACGACAAGCGACGCCGGAAACCGTCACGCAAAAGAAAACGCCGGCCTCGTGGCCGGCGTTTCAGTTCGAATGGAGCGCGCGATCAGGGCGAGCGGAACACGTCGCCAACGTGCACTTCGCGTTCCGACTCCAGCACGAGCCCGTAGCTCAGCCGGTCGTACGCCTGGAAGACGATGAAGAGCCCCGTACGTTCTTCCGGCGTCACCATCTTGCTGCTGACGGCGTTCGGCGTCACGTCCCGAACTTCCTCGCCGGCCTGGTAGATCGCCAGCACGTTGCCCGGCTCGAGTCCGTGCTTCGAGCCGCGGTTGACGATGACGATGTCGTACTGGGCGACCACGGTGCGGTCGTCGATGATCGACATGACACGCCCTTCGACATTCGACTTCGGCGCGCGCGGGATGAAATCCATTTTGTATTCGGCCGTGACCGGCAGCAGGATGTCGCCTTCCAGCGTCTCGCGTGCCGAGTCCACGACCCGCATCGTTGCCGGATCGCCGGTGCGCGTGAGATCGGCCTCGCCGGTGAACAGGCCCTGATAACCGAGCACGTCGCCGTCATCCGGATCCGTCAGCTCGTCGCCGACGTGATAGATCATGTAACGGCTGCCGGTAGGGACCTTCGTCATGCGGCGCACGTAGACATCATTGCCGACGGACGAGGCCAGGCGATGATCGCGGCCATGGGCGACGTAGGGCGCCCCCTTGACCTGGTCCTCCGATAGCACCGTGGGTCGCGACATGAATGCGGCGATCCGTTCATAAGGTATCGCGTTGATCGCTTCCGACAGCGGATGCTCGCGCACGCGCGGCGACAGGCGGACCGGGCCGCCGCTCGCAAGCGACACACGTGGCCGGCCATCCACCCAGGTCAGCGAGAGCGTATCGCCGGGATAGATGAGGTGCGGATTCGCGACCTGCGGATTGACGTGCCAGATCTCCGGCCAGTACCAGGGATCCGTCAGGAATCGGGACGAGATGTCCCACAGCGTGTCGCCGGGCTGCACCACGTAAGTCTGGGGCGCGTCCGGCGCGACCGGTATGACGCTGCGGTCGATGCCCTGCTGTCCGCTCGCGACTCCCGCGGGCACGGCAATCGCGATTGCGACCGCGGCGAGCGCTGCACCGAGCAGATTGCGGAAGGGTCGGTGGAGGCGGATATTCAAGGTCCGTGCCATGCGAGTGCTCCCTGGCTGCCGGGGCGGCCTGAAGGATCGTATAATTCCGGAAGGAGACCGGCGTAAGTCCATGCTTCGACGAACTTTAGCAGTATTCCCGGGTCAGTTACACGCACCGACAGCCCCGCACACATGACGCGCCTCACAATCCTGGAGTATCCAGACCCCCGATTGCGTACCCGGGCCGTCCCGGTGGACGCCGTGGACGCCCCATTGCGTGAACTGATCGACGACATGCTGGAGACCATGTACGCCGCCAATGGCATCGGCCTCGCGGCGACGCAGGTGAACGTCCACCGCCGGCTGCTGGTCGCGGACGTGTCGGAAGGCCGCGATCTGCCACAGGTATTCATCAATCCCGAAATCCTGTCCCGCGACGGCGCGGCGACATCCCAGGAAGGCTGCCTGTCGGTGCCCGGTTACTACGACGACGTGGAACGCGCCGAGCGCATACGCGTGCGCGCGCAGGGCAGCGACGGCAAGACATTCGAGCGCGATCTCGAGGGTCTGCTCGCGATCTGCGTGCAGCACGAAATCGACCACCTCGACGGCAGGCTGTTCGTCGATTACCTGTCGGAGATGAAGCGCCAGCGCGTGCGCAAGAAGATCGAGAAGGAAAAGCGTCAGCGTGCCGAAGGCGAGGCGACGGCGCCTGCCGGCGCACCCGCGATCTGAACGGCTCCACCGCGATGAATCCCGGCCTGGCGGTGGCTTTCGCCGGAACTCCCGATTTCGCGCTGCCTGCGATCGACGCGGTCGCTGCCTCGCGGCATCGCCTCGTCGTCGTGTACACCCAGCCCGACCGTCCGGCGGGCCGCGGCCGCAAGCTTGCCGCCAGTCCAGTCAGGCAACGCGCGCGCGCTTTGGGTCTGCCGGTCGAACAGCCGCAGTCGCTGCGCGACCCCGATGCGCAGTCAGGCCTCGCGCGGTATGCGCCGGACGTCATGCTCGTCGTCGCCTACGGCCTGCTGTTGCCGCAACCGGTGCTCGACACGCCGCGACTGGGTTGCCTCAACATCCACGGATCGCTGCTGCCGCGCTGGCGCGGTGCCGCACCGGTGGCGCGCGCGATCGAAGCGGGCGATGCCCGGACTGGCGTGTGCATCATGCGGATGGAAGCCGGCCTCGATACTGGGCCAGTGCTGCGCTGCACGGAGACGGCAATCGGGCCACGCGAGAACGCGGGCGAGCTGCAGGCACGCTTGGCCGTCACAGGCGCCGCGCTCGCCATGGAAGCGCTCGATGCGATCGCGGCGGGCAGCATCGTCGCGACGGCGCAGGACGAAACCCAGGCGACATACGCGCGCAAGCTGGAAAAGTCAGAGGCGCGCCTGGACTGGCGCGAGTCCGCGCTCGTGCTCGAGCGGCGCGTGCGCGCCTTCAATCCCTGGCCGGTCGCCGAGGCTGTTTTCGATGGCGGACAGATCCGCATATTCGACGCGCAGGCAGTCGCCACCGACAGCGGCGCTGCGCCCGGCGCGATCCTGTCGGCGGATTCCTCGGGTATCGTCGTGAAGACCGGCGATCAGGCGCTCGTGCTGCTGCGGGTGCAGCTTCCCGGCAGGCGCGTGATCAGCGCCGCCGAGTTCGCCAGTGCCTGGCCGCTCGCGGGCATGGTGCTCGCCTGAGCGGGCGCGACGCAGCGCGGATCCGGGC
>JALYJS010000245.1 GCA_030799345.1 Pseudomonadota bacterium
CGGGTGGCTCGGCGCTGCTGCTCGCGGACCCGGAGAGCGCGGCCGAAACGGAACTGCAGCGATTGTCCGTTGCAGCCGACGTGGTTTTGCTACCGCACCACGGCAGCCGCACGTCATCGTCTCCGGAACTCGTCGCGGCGGTGTCGCCGCGTATCGGCATCGCCTCCGTGGGGTTCGGCAATCGCTGGGGCATGCCGGCGCCGGAGGTCGTGGCGCGATGGCGCGCGGCAGGAACGACCGTGCTGACGACCGCCGATGCCGGCGCCGTTTCAATCCGCTTCACGGCGGGGGCGGAAGGGATTGCCGTCGAGACCGAGCGCGGCGGTAATCGCCGCTGGTGGCGCCGCAGCGCGGCGGGATGAGCCGCGCGGACAGGCAAGGGCGCGCACGGTATCATGCCGCGCCATGTGGGAAATCATCATTGCCGGCGGCCCCGTCATGTGGCCGATCATGCTGTGCTCGGTCGCCGCCGCTGCAATCATCCTCGAAAGGATCTGGACGCTGCAGCGCAAGCGCATCATCCCGCAGGAACTGACCGAGCGGGTCTGGAAACTGGTCGAAACCCGCACACTGAACGATCGCCATGTCGAGGCGCTCGGCCGGAATTCGCCGCTCGGGCGGGTCCTGGCGGCCGGTCTCGCGAACCACGACAAGGGCCGCGACATCATGAAGGAGGCCATCGAGGACACCGGCCGGCATGTGGTACACGAACTCGAGCGCTTCCTGAACGCGCTCGGGACGATTGCGGCCATTTCGCCGCTACTCGGCCTGCTTGGCACCGTGATCGGGATGATCGAGGCTTTCGATGCCATTACGTCGCAGGGGGTGGGCGATCCGCGCATGCTGTCGGGCGGCATCGGCGAGGCATTGATCACGACCGCGGCGGGACTCATCGTCGCGATACCGGCGCTGCTCGGCTATCGGTACCTGCGCGGCGTCGTGGACTTCCTGGTCATCGAGATGGAGAAGGAGGCCATGAAGCTGGTGCAGGCGTTCGATACGATGACGGCCAGGGCACCCGCCGTCAGGCGGCGCGAAGCGGCTTCATGAGGCTGCAGGCGCGGCAGCTGGAGGATCCCGAACTCAACCTGACGTCGCTGATCGACGTCGTGCTGCTGATCGTCATCTTCTTCATGGTATCGACGACCTTCGTGCAGGAGGCGCGCCTGCAGGTCGATCTGCCGCAGGCAGACACCGCGGCGGTCGAGCGGGCCGCCAGCGCGCTGGTCATCACGATCACCGCGCAGGGTAGCTATCGGGTCAACGAGCAGGTGCTCGTGAACAATCAGCGCGATACGCTCGCGACGGCGCTCATGCAGCTCGCCGGCGGGTCCACCGACCAACCGGTCACGATCCGGGCGGACGCGCGGGCCAGCCACCAGTCCGTGGTGACCGCGATGGATGTCGCAGCGCGCCTCGGCTTCTCGCAGGTCAACATCGCGACAATCAATGAGCAAGCGGAAGATTGATAGCAACCTGCCGCCGCTCACCGCCAGCGGCCTCAGGATCTATCTCCGGCTGCTCGCCTATGCGAAGCCGCACTGGGCGATGTTCCTGCTCGGCGTGGTCGGCATGGTGCTGTTCGCGGCCGTGGACACGGGCCTCGCCTGGCTGGTCAAGCAATTCCTCGACGGCGCCTTCGTCGACCGGGACTCGAGCGTCCTCGTGCTGGTGCCGGTGGGCATCATCGTCCTGTTCGCCGCGCGCGGAGTTGGCGACTACCTGTCCGTCTATGCGCCGGGCTGGGTCGGCCGGCAGGTCATCAAGGCGATCCGGCGCGACCTGTTTGCCCGCTACCTGCAACTGCCTTCGGCGTTTTACGACCGCAATGGCGCCGCGCAGCTGCTGTCGCGGCTGACCTACAACATCGAGCTGGTCGCGGAAGCGGCGACCACTGCGATCACTTCGATGATCCGCGACACGCTGACGATCGCGGGCCTCCTCGGCTGGCTGTTCTGGCTGAACTGGCGCCTGACGGCCTTTGCACTCCTGGTCTCGCCGCTGATCGTCGGGCTGATCCGCGTTACCAGCCGGCTGTTCCGCCGCTACAGCGCCCGCATCCAGCTGTCGATGGGGGACGTCACGCGCGTGGCAAAAGAATCGCTGGAAAGCCAGCGCATGATCAAGGTATTCAATGCGCAGCCGCTGCAGCTCGAAGTCTTCGAGCGCGTCAATGAGCACAACCGCGCGAGCTTCATGAAACTCGTGACCGTCAAGGCCGTGTCCAATCCCGTGGTGCAGATGATTGCCGCATTCGGCCTGGCCGCCGTCATGTATGTCGCGATCCGCGACGTCATGACGCAGGGACTCACGGTCGGCGAGTTCACCTCGTTCCTGACGGCGTTGTTGCTCATCACGGCGCCATTGCGCCGTCTGGTCGGCATTGTGGGCCCGCTGCAGCAGGGCATCGCGGCCGGGGAGAGCGTGTTCGAGATCCTCGACACGCCGGTCGAGGACCAGGGCGGTACGCTTGCGATCGGCCGGGCACGCGGCGCGATCGAGTTCCGGAATGTCAGCTTTACCTACGACGCGGAGAAGGGCGAGGTGCTGCAAGGCATCGATTTCGCGGCGCAGCCCGGCGAGACCATCGCGATCGTCGGACGTTCCGGCAGCGGCAAGTCCACGCTGATCGGCCTGCTGCCACGCTTTCATGATCCCGATTCGGGTACTGTGCTGCTGGACGGCGTCGACCTGCGCCAGTACCGGTTGAATGATCTGCGCCGGCAGATCAGCCTCGTGAGCCAGGACGTCATGCTGATCGACGATTCGATCCGCAACAACATTGCGTTCAGCGCGCCGCAGGCGAATCAGCAGGCGATTGAGGCCGCCGCCGCCGCCGCGCACGTGCTCGAGTTCGCTCGCGAGTTCCCGGACGGCCTTGACGCGCGGATCGGCGAACGCGGGGCGCTGCTCTCCGGTGGCCAGCGCCAGCGCGTCGCGATCGCCCGCGCCTTGCTGAAGAACGCCCCGATCCTGGTTCTGGACGAAGCGACGTCGGCTCTCGACTCCGAATCGGAGCATGCCGTACAATCGGCGCTGACGGAGCTGCTGCGCGACCGCACGACGCTCGTCATTGCCCACCGTCTGTCGACCATTGAACGCGCGAGCCGGATCATTGTGCTGGATGACGGGCATATCGTTGAATCCGGCACCCATCCCGCGCTGCTGGCCGCAGGCGGCGTCTATGCGGCGCTGCACCGCATGCAGTTCAACGTCTGACCATGGACCCGCGACTGCACGACTGGCTGCTCGAGACATGGTACGGCGATACCGACCGTGGCCGATGGCTGCAGCCACTCGCGTGGCTGTACTCGGGACTCGCCGCGCTGCGCGTCATGGCGTATCGCCAAGGCTGGCTGCAGGCGTATCGATCTCGCCGAGTGGTCGTCGTGGTCGGGAACCTGACTGTCGGCGGCACCGGCAAGACGCCGCTCGTGGTCTGGCTGGCCGAGAACCTGCGTGCGCGCGGCCTGAATGTCGGCATCGCGACGCGGGGCTATGGCGGAACCAATGAACGCACGCGCCGGGTTCTGGCCAGTGACGATGCGAAATCGGTCGGCGACGAACCCTGCATGCTCCGTCGCCGGCTCGATTTGCCGGTCGTCGTCGGTGCCGATCGGGCGGAGGCTGTCCGCCTGCTCGAGAAGAACAGCGAGGTCATCCTGTGCGACGACGGCCTGCAGCATCCCGGACTCGTGCCCGACATCGAGATCGCCGTCGTGGACGGGGCGCGGGGCTTCGGCAACGGCCGCCTGCTGCCGGCCGGACCCCTGCGCGAACCGGCGGCCCGGCTGGATTCGGTCGATGTCGTGGTCGTCAATGGCGCCGGATTCAAGCGGCCGGGCGCGATCACCATGCGGCTCGAGCCCGTTGAAGTCGTCGCGCTCGACGGCCTTACCCGGCGACCGCTCGCGGAGTTTGAAGGTCAACCGGTTATCGCCGTGGCCGCGATCGGCAATCCGGGACGGTTCTTCGCGCTGCTGCGCGGTAATGGCCTGTCTGTGGAGGAGCGCGCATTTCCGGATCATGCGACGCTGACGCCGGCCGAGGCCGGTGCAGGGGGCGGCAAGCCCGTGCTGATGACGGAGAAGGATGCCGTAAAATGCACGGGCAGCGGCTGGCGCGATGCGTGGTACGTGACCGTCGAGGCCCGCATCGACAGCGTGGCCGCGAAACGACTGCTGGAGCGCGTCACGATCGAGACAGCAGCCCGCCTGCAAGGAGCGCCCCAATCTTGAGTGAACGCCTGACGGACATCCTGGCCTGTCCGGTCTGCAAGGGTCCCTTGCAGTGGTTGCGCGATTCCGGCGAATACCTATGCCGCGCGGACCGGCTGGCATTTCCGGTGCGGGACGGCATTCCGGTCATGCTGCCGGACGAGGCGCGCGCGCTGACGCCGGACGATCCGGTGCTGGCCGGCCGCTGAATGTTTCGCGTCGTGATCCCGGCGCGCTACGCGTCGACACGCCTGCCCGGCAAGCCGCTGGCATTGCTCGGTGGCCTGCCGCTGGTGCTGCACGTCCATCGGCTGGCCCTGCGTTCCGGGGCCGCGGAAGTGGTGATCGCGACCGATGACGATCGCATCCGTGCCGCCGGCCTGGCACAGGGGGCCGATGTCGAGATGACCGGCACGGGGCATGCATCGGGCACGGACCGGATTGCGGAAGTCGTGGCGCGCCGGGGGTGGGCACCGGATGCCATCGTCGTCAATGTGCAGGGCGACGAACCGCTCTTGCCACATGCGCTGATCTCCCAGGCTGCCCGGCTGCTGGCGGACGACCCCAAGGCTGCGATTGCCACGCTGGCAACGCCGATCAGCCCGCCCGAAGAATTCTGTAACGTGAATATCGTCAAGGTCGTCACCGACGCCCATGCGCATGCCCTGTACTTCAGCCGTGCGCCAATTCCCTGGCTTTCCGATGGCGCGACGCCGGCGTCTGTCGGCGCGCGTCGGCATCTCGGCATTTATGCGTATCGGGTCGAGGCCCTTCAGCAGCTTGCGGCGATGCCGCCATCGGCGCTCGAGCAGGCAGAGAGACTGGAGCAGTTGCGCGCATTGCAGGCGGGCCTGGTCATTGCGGTCGCTGACGCGATCGAGCCGCCCGGCCCCGGCATCGACACGCCCGAGGATCTGCTGCGCGCGGAAGCCGCATTGCGCCGGGATACCGCCTCGTGAATCCGGCAGCCGGCAAGGTCACGACGTTCTATGCGGTCGAGATCAACCGTGCCGCGAACGAACGCGAGCGCCGCGGCTTGCCCGTAATCCACATGGAAGTCGGGCAGCCCTCGGCCGGCGCGCCGCGCGCCGCCATCGAGGCGGGACGCCGTGCCATCGTCGAGTCGCCGCAGGGTTACTGGGAGAGCGGGGCGCTGACGGAGCGTATTGCACAGCTCTATCGCGAACGCCACGGTCTCGCCGTCGATCCGTCGCGCGTGGTGCTGACGATCGGTGCTTCCGGCGCGATCGTGCTTGCCCTGTCGGCCCTGTTTCCGCGGGACGCGCGCATCGCGCTCCCGCGGCCGGGCTACCCGGCCCACCGCAACGTGCTGCACGCGCTCGGTCTCGAACCGGTGGAGATCGACTGCGGCGCCGATACCCGCTTTCAGCCTACGGCCGCGATGATCGAGGCGCTCGAGCCGGTGCCCGCCGGGCTGATCCTCACCAGCCCGTCGAATCCGACCGGCACGATGCTCGATGCCGACGAACAGCGTGCCATCGCGGGCGTTTGCCGCGAGCGAGGCATTCGCATCCTGTCGGATGAGACCTATCACGGCGTGACATTTGGCGAACCCGCCCATTCGATGCTGGAATCCGATCCGCAGGCGATCGTCGTCAACACGTTTTCGAAGTACTGGTGCATGACCGGCTGGCGGCTCGGCTGGTGCGTCGTCCAGGCCGGGGAAACGGAGGTGCTACGTCGTTACGCGGCCAACCTGTTCCTGGTCCCGCCGACGCTCTCGCAGCACATTGCCCTTGCGGCCATGGAGGAGTCGGAAGTGCTCGACCGGCACGTGGCGACGTACGCGGTCAATCGCCAGCTTCTGATGGATGCATTGCGGCGTATGGGCATCACGCGCATCGCACCGGCGGCCGGTGCTTTCTACCTGTATGCGGATATCGGACACCTGACTGGCGATTCACTTGCCTGGTGCCGCGAACTGCTGGATGCGACGGGACTCGCGCTCAACACGGGCCGCGATTTCGACTCCGTGCACGGCGGCCGCTTCATCCGCATCTCGTTTGCCGTATCCACGGCCGAGACCCAGCAGGCGATCGAGATCCTGGAAGGCTGGTTGCGGCAGCGCCGGCGCGCATGACCCGGCGGGTGTTGTTCGTCTGCCTTGGCAACATCTGCCGGTCGCCGACCGCCGAAGCGGTGTTTCGCGATCTCGTGGCGCGCGACGCACCGGGGCTCGGCATTGAGGCGGATTCCGCCGGCACACACAGTTATCACACCGGCAGCGAACCTGATGAACGCTCGATCGCGGCGGCGGCCCGACGCGGCATCGACATGCGCGGGCTGCGTGCCCGGACGGTGACGCTGGACGATTTCGAACGCTTCGACCTGCTGCTGGCCATGGATCAGCAGAACTATCGGCGCCTGCTCCAGATCGCGCCGCCGGGACGGCGCGACCGGGTGCGACTGTTCCTGGAATACGCGCCAAGCCTCGGGCGACGGGAAGTGCCCGATCCTTACTCCGGCGGTGCGGAAGGATTCGACGAAGTCCTCGACCTGGTCGAGGCGGCCGCGCGCGGCCTGCTGGCCACGCTCGGCAACCGCGCCTGACTCATTCCTTCGGCCCGAAGTGAGATCCTTCGCCCGGTGTCGAGGACCAGACCGTGTAGTTCTGCGCCGGCTTTGGTGCCTGCGCAGGCGCTTCCTCCCTCGCGGGCGCTGGTGCCGCCGGCGCCGCGGGCTCGTATGCCGGCGCTACGTCCGGCACGTGAGCGGGCGGGATGAAAGGCGCGGCCGCAGTGAACTCGCGCGCCGGCGCATCAACGGCACCCTGGGGCGTCGGTGATGATTCGCCGCCCGCCTGCGCATCCGGACGCCCGTCGCGATTATCGCGACTGTCACGGCCGCCCCTGCCGCCTCGGCCGCGACGGCGGCGCCGGCGGCGCTGCGAATCGCCGTCGCCGTTGGCCGGTTCCGCACCCTGCGGCGGCGGCTGAACCGGATTCTGATTCTGAGCCTGTGCGGGCCGCTCACGATGGCGCGAGCCATCGTCGCGGGCACGGTCCGGGCGCGGCCGGTCATCGCGGGGAGGGTCCACTCTCGGGCGGTCGTCGCGCGAATGATCCGCACGCGTACGCTCGTTGCGCTGCTCGCGATCGGGATCCCGATGTCGGTCGCGATTGCGATCGCGCCCCCGGTCACGATCGCGCCGTGGTCCGCGATCGCGGTGGTGTTGCCTGCTCCCGCGGTCGTCCCGATGATCCCGGCCGTGCCGGCCGCTGGGCCGATCGTCGCGCGCGGGGACTCGTTTCGTTTCCTCCCGGACCGCGCGCGCGGTGTCGTCGCCGCCGCGAAACCACCGCAGGAATCGCGCCCATAGCCCCGGACCTGCTGGCGCGCTGGCAACAGGGACCGGCGCCGGCGCAGGCGCAGGGGCTGGAGCGGCGGGCGCAATCTGTTGCACGGCCGCGGGCGCCGCGGCCGCGCGCTGCTCGGTCGCGGAATGGAAATCGAGCTCGACCGGCGCCTGGCCCGCCATCTGGTAGCTGGTCACCGCGTTCTCGGCCAGTCCGAGTTCGTCGTCACGCACACGCCGGATGGAGTAATTGGGTGTCTGCATGTTCTGGTCCGGCACCAGGACGATGTTCGCTTCCCGCTGGCTCTCCAGCTGATGCAGCCATTCGCGCTTCTCGTTGATCAGGAAGGTCGCGACGTCCACCGGCAACTGGGCCACCACGCGGGTGGTGCGCTCCTTGCGCACTTCCTCGCCGATCAGCCGCAGTACCGCGAGCGCCATCGACTCGACGCTGCGGATGGTGCCCATGCCGCTGCAGCGGGGGCAGGCGAGGTGAGTCGACTCCCCAAGCGAGGGACGCAGCCGCTGGCGCGACATTTCCATCAGGCCGAAACGCGAGATGCGCCCGAGCTGGATGCGGGCGCGGTCCGAGCGGACCGCTTCGCGCAGCCGATCTTCGACACCCTGCTGGTTCTTCTTCGACTCCATGTCGATGAAGTCGATGACGATCAGGCCGCCAAGGTCGCGGATGCGCAGCTGGCGGGCCATTTCCTCGGCGGCTTCCAGGTTCGTGTTGTAGGCAGTGGTCTCGATGTCGGCGCCGCGGGTGGCGCGAGCCGAGTTGATGTCGATCGACACCAGCGCTTCGGTGTAGTCGATGACGATGCTGCCGCCGGAAGGCAGCGTCACCGTATGCGCATACGCCGATTCGATCTGGCTCTCGATCTGAAATCGTGTGAACAACGGCACGTCGTCGCTGTACAGCTTGATCTGCCGCTGCGCTTCGG
>JALYJS010000246.1 GCA_030799345.1 Pseudomonadota bacterium
CAGTAATCGATGGTGCTGCGCAGCGGGTACTTGAGCGAAGGCAGCGTCGGGAACAGGACCGGCAACTGGAGTTGACCGGGAACCGCGACCTCCGCCTCGACGGCAGCGTGATAAGTCAGCGCTAGCCCGACACATTGGGCGGCCGCGGCGACGCGTTCATCGGTGCCGGGCGGCGTCGCAACGCCAGTCGCGCGACCTGCGGCATTCACTGACACTTTGAGTTCGACGGTGCCGGTGACCGGACCATGCCGGCTGTGGATCGCATGGCACTTCAATACCGCGTCCTGCATTTCCCCGTCGGGACGCGGCGGAAGATCCGCTGCCTTCACGACAGGCGAGACGATGCTGACCACCACGATAAACGCGGCGAGCGGACTCTTCTGCATTGTCCGAACATTTACTCCTGCACGATGTCACAGGCAATAGGCGCCTGAAATGCATCGAACAACACTCGCCGCGCTGGTACTGCCCGCAGTCTTCGCAGTGGTGTCCTGCGGCGGCGAGGCACAGGTCCAGGTCGAGCAAGGCATGGGTCCCGATCCGGTCCTGCCGAAACCCGACAAGTCATTGATTCCCGTTGTCCACATCGCGCACGCCACGGGCTGGCGCAACGGCGCGCATCCCGTCGCGGCGCCTGGCACCGCGGTCGTCGCGTTCGCCGCAGGACTGGATCATCCGCGCTGGCTCCATGTACTGCCGAATGGCGACGTGCTGGTTGCCGAATCCGCTGCGCCCGAGCGGCCCGAGAGTGGCAAGGGCATCAAGGGCTTTTTCATGAAGCAGGCGATGAAGCGCGCAGGCTCCGCAGTGCCAAGCGCAAATCGCATCACGCTGCTGCGCGACACCGACGATGACGGCGTTGCGGATCAGCGATCGACCCTGCTGTCGAATCTCAATTCCCCGTTCGGAATGACGCTGGTCGGCGACCAGTTATACGTCGCGAATACCGATGCCCTGCTGCGCTTTCCGTACCGGACCGGCGTCACCGAGATCGCGGCGCGCGGCACAAAGGTCACGGATTTGCCCGGCGGGCAGCTGAATCACCACTGGACCAAGAACGTCATCGCGAACGCCGATGGCACCAGGCTCTACGTCACCGTCGGGTCCAACAGCAACGTCGGCGAGAATGGCATGGATCAGGAACACGAACGGGCCGCCATTCTTGAGATCGACGCGGCAACCGGCGAACGGCGCATCTATGCGTCGGGCTTGCGCAACCCCAACGGATTGGTCTGGGAGCCGGTGACCGGCAAGCTGTGGACGGTCGTCAACGAGCGCGACGAGCTCGGCAGCGATCTCGTGCCGGATTACATGACGTCCGTTCAGGATGGCGGCTTTTACGGCTGGCCATATAGTTACTTCGGGCAGATTGTCGACGATCGCGTAAAGCCGCCGCGGCCGGATCTCGTCGCGCGCGCCCTCAAGCCGGATTACGCACTCGGACCGCACACGGCCTCGCTCGGCCTCGCGTGGTCGGGAAACGCGAGGCTGCCGGAACGGTTCAGCCACGGCATGTTTATCGGCCAGCACGGCTCCTGGAACCGCAGGCCATTCAGCGGCTATGCCGTGGTCTTCGTTCCGTTCGAGAACGGCATGCCATCCGGTCCGCCACTGGATGTCCTGACGGGCTTCGTCGCCGCGGTTGGGAACGCACAGGGCCGGCCAGTCGGCGTTGCCGTCGACCGGCGCGGCGGGTTACTCGTTGCCGACGACGTCGGCAACGTGATCTGGCGAGTTCAATAGGACTTATGTCGCAGGCCGCGCTTGCTCGCGCCGCATGTCCACGGCGCGCCAAAGGTACCAGGACGCCGTGGTGCGGTAGGGCGCCCAGCGCTCACCCAGCTTCGCGAGCAATTTGGGTTTGGGCAGGGTCCGCTTGCCGTAGGCGATCTTGTAGCCGAACCGGATGCCGTAATCGTCCACCGGCAGCACGTCGGGCCGGCCGAGCGTGAACATCAGGAACATCTCGATGGTCCAGCGGCCGACGCCGCGGGTCACGATCAGACGCTCGATGATCGCCTCGTCTTTCATACGCGCGAGCGAGCGGCGCGGCGGAATGGTCCCGTCCAGCGTCCTCGCGGCGATGTCCTTGAGAGCTGCCGTCTTGGCCCGGGAAAAGCCGACGCCGTGCAGGAAGCGATCGGGTGTGGCGAGGAGCTGTTCCGGGGTCGGATAGTCGTCGCCGCCGTAGAGCATGACCAGGCGACCGAGGATGGTCTCGGCAACCTTGCCCGTCAGCTGCTGGTGCGCTACGGCGCGCACCAGTGCCTCATAAGGACCCCGGCCCCGTACCGGAGCGAGCGTAAAGGGACCGGCCTGGCGGATGAGCTCCGCCATCACCGGGTCGACCCGGCGAAGGTGGCGGAGCGCTTCGGTCATCCGCGCTTCATGGAATCGAAAAAGTCGCCGTTGGTCTTCGTGTCCTTCATTTTGTCGAGCAGGAACTCGACCGCGGCCAGCTCATCCATCGGATGCAGGAGCTTGCGCAGGATCCAGATCTTGGCCAGCTCGTCCTGGGACGTGATCAATTCCTCGCGGCGCGTACCGGAGCGGTTGATATTGAAGGCCGGGAACACGCGCTTTTCGGAAATGCGCCGGTCGAGATGGATCTCGCTGTTTCCAGTGCCCTTGAACTCCTCGTAGATCACGTCGTCCATGCGCGAGCCGGTGTCGATCAGCGCGGTCGCGATGATGGTGAGCGAGCCGCCCTCCTCGACATTGCGCGCCGCGCCGAAGAACCGCTTCGGCCGCTGCAGGGCATTCGCGTCCACGCCACCGGTAAGCACCTTGCCGGAACTCGGCACGACGGTGTTGTAGGCGCGCGCCAGGCGCGTGATCGAATCGAGCAGGATCACGACGTCACGCTTGTGCTCGACCAGGCGCTTGGCCTTTTCGATCACCATTTCGGCCACCTGGACATGCCGGCTCGCCGGTTCATCGAAGGTGGAGGCCACCACCTCCCCCTTCACCGTGCGCGACATCTCGGTCACCTCCTCGGGCCGCTCGTCGATCAAGAGCACGATCAGGTAGACGTCAGGGTGGTTCCAGGTAATGGAAGTCGCGATGTTCTGCAGGAGCATCGTCTTGCCGGCTTTCGGCGGCGAGATGATGAGTCCGCGCTGGCCTTTGCCGAGCGGCGCCATCAGGTCGATCATGCGCGCCGTCAGGTCCTCGGTCGAGCCGTTGCCGCGTTCGAGCTTCAGGCGCTTGGTCGGGTGCAGCGGTGTCAGGTTCTCGAACAGCAGCTTGTGGCGGGCGCTCTCGGGCGTATCGAAGTTGATCTCGCCGACCTTGAGCAGCGCGAAGTATCGCTCGCCGTCTTTCGGCGGCCGGATCAGCCCGGAAATCGAATCGCCGGTGCGCAGGTTGAAACGGCGGATCTGGCTCGGGCTGACATAGATGTCGTCGGGCCCGGCCAGGTAGGAACTGTCGGCGGAACGCAGGAAGCCAAAACCGTCCTGCAGGATCTCCAGCACGCCGTCGCCGTAGATGTCCTCGCCGCCGCGGGCGTGGGCTTTCAGGATCGAGAAGATCACGTCCTGCTTGCGCTGGCGCGCCATGCTCTCGAGTCCCATGGACTCGGCCATCGTGACGAGCTCGTGGACCGGCTTTGTCTTGAGCACCGTCAGGCTCATTGCGCTCCTGGATGCCGCCAGTTCTTCCGGCGAAATGATGTCGGCTTCGCCGCCTTCCATCACATGATCATCGACCGGCAGGCCTTCGTTGCCGTGACGCGGTCCACCACCCCCGCGATTGCGGTGGCCCTTCTGGCGATTGCGCGCCTGGTTGCCCAAGTAGCCCCTCATGCGTCACCCGCCTGCGGCAGATGCTGGTCCAGCAAAGCGGCCAGTTTGGTCTTGCCCACCAGGCCGACCTGCTGCGCCTCCGGAGCGCCGTTCTTGAACAGGATCAGCGTCGGAATGCCGCGAACGCCGTACTTGACGGGGGTCTGCCGGTTGTCGTCGATATTGAGCTTCGCGATCTTCACGCGACCCGCGTAGTCCTTCGCGATGTCGTCGAGAATCGGAGCAATGGCTTTGCAGGGACCGCACCATTCAGCCCAGAAATCGAGCAGTACGGGGGTATCGGACTTGAGGACGTCGGCGTCGAACGTCGCGTCGGTGGTATGGACGATATTGCCGCTCACGCGGGGGTTTCTCCTGGGTCTGTAGTTGATCGGTGACGGGCGAATGCCCGATACGGCACAATGTCTGGCGCGGTAGGGGGCAGATACGTGCGGGAATCCGCAGTAGTCAGGTGCTTTTGTAACCCGTTGGAGGGCATTTTTCAAGTGATGATCGCTAAAGTAGGCAGACGGTGACACAACAGCAATTTTCCGAACTTTCCTTCACCGGCCTGCATTTACCCGAATCTGTCGCCCGTGGAGTCGCCGACGCGGGATTCGAGCGCTGCACGCCCATTCAGGCCGAAGCCCTCCCCCGCTCGCTCGCCGGGCTCGATGTCGCGGGCCAGGCGCAGACCGGCACCGGCAAGACGGCCGCATTCCTGGTGGCGCTGTTCACGCACCTGCTGCGTTATCCCGCGCCGCCCGACCGCCCGACCACTTCGCCGCGCGCGCTTATCCTCGCGCCGACCCGCGAGCTTGCCATCCAGATCCATCGCGATGCCGAAATCCTGGTCCAGTACACCGGACTCACGCTGGGGCTCGCCTTCGGCGGCGTGGACTATGACAAGCAGCGCCGGACGCTGGCCGCCGGCGTGGACGTGCTGATGGGCACACCCGGTCGCATCATCGATTTCTACAAGCAGCATGTCTTTGACCTGCGCCACGTGCAAGTGCTGGTGCTCGATGAGGCCGACCGCATGTTCGACCTCGGATTCATCAAGGACATCCGCTACCTGCTGCGGCGCCTGCCTTCGCCGGATGCGCGCCTGAACATGCTGTTTTCCGCGACCTTGTCCCATCGCGTGCTTGAGCTGGCCTACGAGCACATGAACGATCCGGAACTGATCAAGATCGAGCCCGAACGCATCACCGCCGAGCGCGTCCGCCAGGTCATTTACTACCCGGCCATGGAAGAAAAAGCCTCGCTGCTCGTGCACCTGATGCGCAAAGGCGCTGCGACGCGCACGATGGTGTTCGTCAATACGAAGCGCCTGGCGGAACGGCTGGAGCGGCTGTTGCGTGCCAATAACGTTGCCGCTGCGGCCATGTCCGGCGACGTGCCGCAGAGAAAGCGTATGCGTATGTTGCGCGAATTCCACGATGGCAAGCTCGCCGCACTGGTCGCAACCGACGTGGCCGCCCGCGGGCTTCACATCCCGGATGTGAGTCATGTCGTCAACTATGACTTGCCGCAGGATCCGGAGGACTACGTGCACCGGATCGGCCGGACGGCGCGTGCCGGCGCTGCGGGCGATGCGGTCAGCTTCGGTTGCGAGCAGTATGTCGAATCACTGCCGGAGATCGAGGCCTTCATCGGCCAGCGCATCCCGGTCGGCAGTTTCGATCCGGCCGATCTGCCGTACCTGAAATCCGCGCATTACGCACCGCGTTCTTACGGCGACGAAGAGGAAGACGGGCCCCCACCGAACCAGATCCATCGTCCGGCGCCCGCGGCCCGGCCAGCCGCACCGGCCGCACCGGCCGGGAACAAACGCCGCCGGCGCCGACGTCACGGCGGTGGCGCGCCCGGCGGCGGTTCTCAGGGTCCGGCCGGCTGAACCGCCTGGGCAAGCGGCGCGAGTCCCGCGGCAAGCTCATGCACCGAGCTCACACTCGGAAACCCGGCGACCTTTCCCACGGCGTAGATCCACTCGATGCCATGCTCCCGGGCGGCACGCAGCACCGCCACGCTGTCGTCCGCGAAAAGTGTCCGCCGCGGGTCAAATCGTTCCCGGTCGGCGAGGCGCGACCAGAAATCAGCCGATTCCTTGGGTGCACCGAAGGTAAAGCAGGTGTAAACGGCATCGAAGTGCCGCCGGATCCCGAGCTGCGCGTCCTTGATGGCCAGGACATCGGGGTGGGCATTCGTCACGAGCACCGTGCGCCTGCCGGAGGCGCGCAGTTGCGCGAGGAAACCGCGGGATCCCGGCAGCCAGGCGATCTGCTGGCGCACCGACCGCTTGAGCGACGCAATGTCGAGCGACAGCGCGCGGCTCCAGTAATCGATGCAATACCAGTCGAGCGTGCCCTTCGTTCCCTCGAACAGGGGCCGCATCAACCGGCGCGCGTCGTCCAGCGAGACCCCGCGACTTTCGGCGTAACGCCGCGGCAGGAGATCCTCCCAGAACCGGTTGTCGAATCCCAGATCGAGCAGCGTGCCGTCCATGTCGAGCAGCACGGTCTCGATCGCCTGCCAGTCCGGGGAATGGGCTTTGCCCTGCACCCGCCTATGATATAACGCGCCACTTTCCGGAGCCGACATGACTGCCGACCTCAACCGAATGCTGCTCGAAGTAACCGCCCTCGCACGCGACGCCGGGCAGACCATCCTCGATGTGTATGCATCGACCTTCACGGTCGCCGAGAAGGAGGATCGCTCGCCATTGACCGAAGCGGACCTGCGCTCGGAACGGCTGATCCTCGCGGGCCTGAGACGCATCGCACCGGAGATTCCGGTGCTGTCCGAAGAGGCGGCCAAGGTTCCCTGGGCGACCCGACGCAACTGGAGCCGACTCTGGGTCGTCGATCCGCTCGACGGCACCAAGGAGTTCGTGCAGCGCAACGGCGAGTTCACCGTGAATATCGCGCTGGTACACGACCACCGCCCGGTGCTCGGCGTCGTGCACGCGCCGGTTCTCGAGCGCACCTACTATGCCTGCGAGGGCATCGGCGCATTCCGGTCGGATGCCGCGGCCAGCGGCCAGTCGATCCGCGTCGCGAAGCGCGGGTCGGGGCCGGTGCGCGTCGTCGGCAGCCGCTCGCATCGCGGCAGCTCGCTCGACCAGTTCCTCGAACGCGTGGGACCGCACGAGTTTGTCGAGGTGGGCAGTTCGCTGAAGCTTTGCCTGGTCGCAGAAGCCCGCGCGGACGTATATCCGCGGCTCGGGCCGACCTGTGAATGGGATACGGCCGCCGGACAGTGTGTGCTCGAACAGGCGGGCGGGCAGGTGCTGCGCCTGGACGGCGAGCCGCTCGACTACAACGCGCGCGAAGAAGTGCTGAATCCCCATTTCGTCGGAATTGCCGATGCGGATGTCGACTGGCTCGCGATGATGCGATGACCTGGGGAATGCTGCTGGCCGTCGCCCTGCTCGCGCTGCTTGCGGGCTTCTGGCATTCGAGCCTGGCAGCGCGCGAGCTCGCCAACCGGCTCGCGACCGAAACCTGCACGAACGCCAATGTCCAGATGCTCGATGGCACGGTCGCGATCCATCGCCTGCGCCTGGTGCGCGGCGGCGATGCGCCGCTCAACTGGCGGCGCACCTATGTCTTCGACTACACGGAGGATGGCTTCAGCCGGAAGCGCGGCTTCGTGGTGTTGACAGGCGACACCGTAGACACCGTCGGACTCGGCCCGAAGGCTGCATGAGCCCGCACTCTGAAGTCGACCTGCACCTGCATTCGACGGCATCGGACGGCATGCTCACGCCCGCGGCGCTGGTCGCGCATGTGGCCGGTTGCGGCGTGCGGCTGATGGCGTTGACCGACCACGATACGATCGACGGCGTCGACGAGGCCGCGGCTGCGGCAAGGACTTGCGGTATCGGCTTCCTCGCGGGTGTCGAACTCTCCGTTGCCTGGCGCGGCAAGTCGCTGCACGTCCTGGGCCTCGGAATCGATCCGCAGTCACTGGGGCTCACGGCCGGAATCGGCGCGCAGAAAACCATACGCGACGAACGCGCCCTGCGCATCGCCGAGCGGCTGCAGAAAGCAGGCGCGCCGGGACGCGAGGTGCTTGCCGGGATCCGCGCCGCCGGCAGCATGCCGACGCGCACGCATTTCGCGCGCGCGCTCGTCGCCCTCGGCGCCGTAAAAGACATGGGTGCGGCATTCGACCGCTGGCTCGGCCGCGGCAAGCCCGGATACGCCCCGACGGTCTGGCCGGAGCTTGCCGAAGGCACCGGCTGGATCACGGCGGCGGGCGGCAAGGCGGTGATCGCCCATCCGATGCGTTACCCGCTGTCGGCGGGCGCGCGGCGTGAGCTTTGTGCCGACTTCAGGCTGGCCGGCGGCATCGGTCTCGAAGTGATCACCGGCGGCGGCACGGTGCGCGATCGCGAACAGGCGGTTTCACTCGCCGTCCGCACTGGACTCGAAGGTTCGGTGGGTTCCGATTTCCACGATCCGGCGATTCCGTGGAATCCGCCGGGTCGATTGGCTAAGCTTCCAGCTTCCATCCGGCCGGTTTGGACCGGATTCCTGCCAGCATGACCGACGAAGACAAGGTCAACACACAGCTGTTCGCGCGCATGCAGAGATTGCGGGAGCTCCGCATCGAGCACCGCGACCTGGACGACGTGATCTGCCGGCTGTCGCTCGACATCTATGTCGATGAACTTCAGCTGCGCCGGCTCAAGAAGCGCAAGCTGCTGCTGAAAGACCAGATCCTGCGGCTCGAAAGCGAACTCATACCGGACCTCAACGCCTGATGGATCTGCTGAACGGGTTTTTCGCGGACACCTACCGCTCAGTCGGACCGACGCAGCTGGCGATCATCGGCATCGCGGCGGTGGTCGTCATTGCCGGGGTCGTCCTCGGCCGGCGCTGGTATGTGCATCGGCCGGAGGGCGGGGCGCGACTGATCGTCGTCGATGCGCTCGCGGTGATCTCGCCCTATCTCGTCGGCCTGGTGATCATCGGCGTGGCGCGGGCGCCGCTGGCCGCAGAGGGCGCCCCTACCGACTGGCTCGATGCGGCATGGACACTGCTGACGCTGCTCGCACTGATCCGGCTGCTGGCCTTCCTGCTCAGGCTGACTCTTGGTCATGGCACACAGATCAAGGCCTGGGAACTGCGGGTCACGCTGATCATCTGGGTGCTGGTGTCGACCCAGCTCCTCGGCTGGCTCGACGGGGTCATCATGGCGCTCGATTCGGTCGGCCTCTCGAAAGGCGCGGCACGAATCACGATCTGGTCGGTCCTGAAGGCCCTGGCGACTGTCACCGTATTCGTCGTCGTCAGTGTCTGGCTCGCGCGCTGGATCGATCGGCGCGTCAATTCAATCCAGGAACTCGCGCCGTCCACGCGTATCGGTATCGGCAAGTTCGCCTACGCGTTCCTGATCGGTTTCGGCGTGCTGATGGGCCTGCAGTCTGCGGGCGTAGACTTGACTGCGCTCACGGTGTTCTCCGGCGCGATCGGCCTCGGCCTCGGCTTCGGCCTGCAGGCAATCGCGGCGAATTTCGTCAGCGGCTTCGTGCTGCTCGTGGATCGCTCGATCAAGCCGGGCGACGTGATCAGCTTCACCGGCACGACCGGCACCAGCACGACCGGCTTCGGCTGGGTCGAGGAACTGCGCGGCCGGCACATCGTGATCCGCGACCGCGACGGTGTCGCGACACTCGTCCCCAACCAGAATGTGATCACCAATCCGCTGATCAACTGGAGCTATGGCCATCCGCGCGTGCGCCTGCGCCTGCCGGTGCGCATCGGCTACCACGATGACGTCGAGCAGGCGCTGAAGCTGCTGCTCGACGCTGCCGTGCATCCGCGCATCCTGCGTGACCCGCCGGCCGTGACGCGCCTGCTGGAGTTCGCCGACTACGGCATGGAGATCGAGTTGCGGTTCTGGATCGGCGATCCGGCAGAAGGCGTCAACAACGTGCGCTCGGACGTCAATCGCAGGATCTGGGCGCTCTTCCGGGAGAACGGGATCACGATTCCGCCGGCGCAGCGCGAGATCCGCATCCTCGAAGGCAACCAGTCGGGTTCTGCGCTTGCGCCGCGTTCGACGAAACCGATCGTTCCCGCCGACGACAGCCAGGACTGAAGGTGACAGCGGACGCCACGCCCCGCCCCGCCATTCCCGAGGGCGAATACACGCTGACGTATGTCAGGAGTCCCGGTCCCGGCGGACAGAACGTCAACAAGGTGTCGAGCGCCTGTGAGCTGCGGTTCTACGTTGCCACGACGTCCCTGCTCGATGAAGCAGGCAGGCAAAGGCTGCGCGCCCTCGCCGGCCGCAGGCTGACGCAGAACGACGAGATCGTCCTGGAAGCGCACCGGCACCGCGGCCAGGAGGCCAACCGGCGCGATGCGATCACGCGGCTGGAGGACCTGATCATCCAGGCGCGGCACGTGCCGAAGCCACGCAAGCAAACGCGGCCGAGCCGGGCGGCGAAGGCGAGAAGGCTCGAGGGGAAGCGTCAGATTAAAGATCGCAAGCGGTTGCGAGCGCGGCCGCCCATCGAGTAAGCCCTCATTTCAACGTTTCCGCGGAAACGTTTTTCACGCGCTCGCCGTGACGCAGCAGCCAGTCAACCGCCAGATCGACGTGGTGCGGGTCTTGCGTCCGACGTTCAGCGGCTCGCCTTTCTCGTTTTCGACGATTGAGATGAGGCTCGCATCGCAGGCGAGCCTTCGGGCGGTTTCGGCCGCGAGGCCCGGCCCTTCTTCCAGCTCGCAACGGCCCGCAGCGTCGTGTTTCAGAGTCTCAACATCGACGTGCACGACGATTTGGTGGCGGTCGCCGCCGGCTAACTCCTGCGCACCAGTCGCCAGGAAGCTTTCCGTAATGCTGCTCAAGGCTGCAACCCGCCGCGCGCCAGTCGTTAGACAAGTGTCAGAAAACGTTCCCGCGGAAACGTCTTTTCTGGGGATCGAGTCCTCTGCCGCCTGGAGCGCCTTCAAGAAGAGTGCGCCTATCTCTGCCGGCAGCCGTCCATTGATCGTCAACGAGCCATCCGGCTCGTAAAACCACCACAGCGACTGGTTGCGCTGTTGCGCCGCTTCACGGGACAACTCCTGCGACTCCTTTGCGCGCCGAAACGAACGCACCAGCTTCTCGACCTGACTCGCCGTGCCGTTCAATCCGATACTCAGGAAATAGTCTTCGTTTGAAGACTCGGCAACCCGCGTCATCGCCCGCACCTTCGAGAAACTGAGCCGGCCTTCCGCCATCGCCTCCGCGATCCGCGGGAGGCCGGCCAAAGCATGTGCAGTCCGCAGCTTCTCCCGCGCCGCACCCAAGGCGATCCCGCATTTCCAGTTGAGCCAGTGCGCACAGGACTTCACGCCCCACTC
>JALYJS010000257.1 GCA_030799345.1 Pseudomonadota bacterium
GCGAAGCGAACGTCGAGCATCGCGTCCCCGTACGCCCGGAAACCGTTTTCCAGTCCGGTTCCCTCGGCAAGCAATTCGCAGCCGCCGCCATCCAGCTGCTTGCGGCCGACGGCAAACTGCCCATCGACGATCCGGTGGCCCGCTGGCTGGCGCCGGTGCCGGCCACGTGGAACGACATCACGATCCGCCACCTGTTGACGCATACGTCCGGTATCCGCGAGTTCGAGAACGGCACTGATCCCGCGCAGATCGACCTTCGTCGCGACTACACCGAGGCGGAGCTGGTCGAGCGCGCGCGCGGGCTGGCGCTCGACTTCGAGCCCGGCACGCAATGGAACTACAGCAATACGGGCTATTTGCTGCTGGGCGCGATCATCCGCCGCGCGAGCGGCCGGTTCTATGGCGACGTCCTTGCGGAGCGCGTATTCACGCCGCTCGGTATGACGACCACGCGGGTCATCAGCGAGTCCGACATCGTGGCCAACCGCGCCGCAGGCTACCGCCTGGTCGACGGCGTGCTGATGAACCAAGAATGGGTGTCGCCTTCGCTCAATACGACGGCGGATGGTTCGCTCTATCTGACGATGCGGGACCTGATCCAGTGGGACCGCGGCCTGCGTGAAGCGTCGGTGCTGGACCGGGAGCAGCTGGCCGCGGCCTGGACGCCGGTGAAGCTTGCCGGCGGCGACAGTTACCCGTATGGATTTGGCTGGTTCATCGCCGAGCAGCGCGGCAGGCGCAGCATCGAGCACAGCGGTTCCTGGCAGGGATTCGAGTCGCAGATCGTCCGGCTGGTTGACGACGATCTCTCGGTGATGCTGCTCGCGAATCTCGCCAAAGCGGACCTGAAGCGAATCGCCCGGACCGTGGCCGGCATCGTCGACGCGTCGCTCGCGTTGCCGGATCCCACGAAGCGCGCCGACGATCCGGATCCGTCGCGCTCCGCTCGCACCCGCGACGCATTGCGCGCCTGGTCGGAAGGTACTGCGTCTCCCGCCATGACGGACGGATTTGCGCGCGTGCGCGACACGAGTCCACGGACGAGCTGGTTCCGTCAGCGCGTCAAGGAAGCACTCGCGGCGCAGACTTTATTCCATTACGTCGCCGAGGACGACGTCCGGGGCCGCGGCATCGAACGATTCGGTTCTCCGGTTGCGACCATCCTGTACCTGGGGCTCGAGACCCCCGGAGAAACCGATCGGGTGGTCGCCTATCTTGACCAGAGCGGCGCGGTCGCCGCGCTCTCGGCAAAAGGATTTTGAAGCACAATGACCGCCGGTCGCGACTCACTGATCGACGCTGCGCGTGAGTGCAGCCGGCAGGCCCATGCTCCGTACTCCGGCGTTCACGTGGGCGCGGCGATCCGCGCGGCGAGCGGAAGTATCTACGTCGGCTGCAACGTCGAGAATGCCGCTTATCCGCTCGGCAACTGCGCGGAGACGAGCGCAATCGCTGCGGGCGTGCGGGCTGAGGGAGCGGAGTTCCGGATTGCAGAAACGGCCGTATGGGTGACGGGCCCGTCGGGCGCGGTGCTCGCCGCTTCGCCCTGCGGTGGCTGCCGCCAGCGGATCCGCGAACTGGCCGTGGACGGAAACGTGCAGATCCATTTTCCATGGGAGGGTGGCGCGGTGCGGACCGCGACGCTCGACGAACTGCTTCCCTACGCATTTTCCCTGCCGGCGACGCCTCGCGGACCATGAACCAGGCGGCGCGCCTGCTGGCCGCGCTCGATCACACCCGACTCGGTGCAGAGGACGCGGCCGCCACGATCGGCGACTGGTGTGCTGACGCCGCAGCGGGAGCACGGCCGGTGGCAGTCTGCGTCCATCCCGCGCATGCTGCGGCTGCGCGTGCGGCACTCGATGCGGCGGGCGCCGGGGAAATCGGGGTGGCGGCGGTCGCGAATTTCCCGGACGGCGGCCCGGACGTGAGGCGCGCGTTGCAGGATATCGGCGTTGCTGTTGCCGCCGGCGCTTCTGAAATCGATCTCGTGTTTCCGTGGCGGGCCGGTCTCGCCGGTGACCGGTCGACCGGTGCACAGATGCTTGAGCGATGCCGCGAAGCCTGCTCCGGCAGGACCCTGAAAATCATCCTCGAGACGGGCGAGCTTGGCGATCTGCGC
>JALYJS010000095.1 GCA_030799345.1 Pseudomonadota bacterium
GTCATTGTTCGCGCGCTGGGGAAGGGGAAGGAGTCAGCGGCGCGACCGATCGGACAATAACTGCGAACCTGCGACCCGGCACCTGCTACGAGCACCACCGCAGGCCTCACGTCTCGAGTCGCGTGGCGGTGACCACGATCTCGGGCAGTACCACGACTGCTGCAGCTTCCGGCAGGTCGCGTTCGTAGATGAGCCGCTGGTCGATGGCCAGGCCATTGCTGACTGCGCCGGCCAGTGTCGCCACCAGCACCGCTGCGAGTCCCGTGTTGCGAATTGTGGAATAGGTCCTCATGTCGTTCTCCTTGAAATCAGTCGGGTGATTCGATTCAGTGTTCGACTCTGACTTTGGGCGTCCGGGCGGCATTGAACAAATGCGCTTTCTGATTCCCGGTTAAGGGAAACTTGACGACCTTCGCAGCGGTCACCGGCTGCAGTTCGGGTTCGAAATGGAAGCGCCGGCCGGCAATCGATTCGGCCTGACGGCGCTGGCCTTCGGCCAGCAGGTCCAGGAAGTTCAGGAAGCCCTGCAAACGTGCGTTCATGGTCTTTTCTCCTCGGTTTCGGGCGGCGTGGGCACTGCGCCCTTCCGTCCCGGTTCGGGATAAACTCTGACGTTCTGGTGCTCCCGGAACAAACGCATTAACTCAAGCTGGGTTAAGGGAATCTTGCGTGGCCGCCTCTGCTTACGGACGCTTACCGCTCAATGCCTTACGCGTGTTCGAAGCGGTCGCCACGCGCCTGTCGTTCGCGGAAGCCGCGGAAGCGCTGAACGTCACGCCGGCGGCGGTATCGCAGCAGATCAAGGCGCTCGAGGAATACCTGCAGATACCGGTGCTACGCCGGAGCGGCCGCAAGGTGGAACTGACGCCGGAGGGTGCGAAGCTGCTGCCCGGCGTGCAGTCCGGGCTCGACGCGCTGGTGCTGGCGCTGCGCGAATCGCGGCTGAATCGCGCCGGCGGCGTCGTCAATGTGAGTACGCTCTCCTCGCTGATGCAGAAATGGCTCACGCCCCGCCTGCACCGTCTGCACGCGAAGTTTCCCGACCTGCAGGTCGACTGGCACACGTCGCGCGAAGCCGTGGATTTCGGCCGCAGCGATTACCATGCGGCGGTCCGGCTCGGCGAAGGCGCGACACCCGGCCTCGATCACGACAAGCTGATGGACGAATGGCTGGTGGTCGTCGCATCGCCCACGCTGTTCAAGAAGCACGGATCGATCGATGATCGCGCAAGCCTGAAGGGCATCCCGATGCTGCAGGCGAAGGACGAACCCTGGTCGCGATTCGAAAAGAGCGCGGCGCCGACGCCGTGGCCGGCGGGCCCGACCATCATCGACGATTCGGTCAGCGTGCTTTCGGCCGTGCTCGAAGGCCTGGGTTATGCACCGGCGCGCTGGTCCATTGCGGCGCATGACCTGCTCTCGGGTCGACTCGTGCTGGCGAGCAACACGATCGTGACATCGCGTTTCCGCTACTGGTTCGTCTGCCCGCCCGCTTACTCGGAACTGCCCAAGGTCTGCGCACTGCGCCAGTGGCTGCGCGAAGAAGCCGCGAACTTCCCAACGCCCGACGCCTGGCTGGCCAGCCGGTAGAGTAGATCCGCCGCTTCGACCCCTTTTGCGTTAAAGGGCTGCGTCCCCTTTGCGATTACAATCGGCGCGTGGCAGAACGCGGAAAACTATTCGTGATCGCTGCGCCGTCCGGTGCGGGCAAGACGAGCCTGCTGCAGGCGCTGATGCGCCGCCGGCCCGCGCTCTCCTTTTCGGTTTCCTGCACGACCCGCGCGCCGCGCGCGCACGAGCAAGACGGTCGCGACTATCACTTCATCACGCGTCCGGAATTCGAGCGGCTGGTCGCGGCGGGTGAATTCATCGAGCACGCCGATGTGTTCGGCAACCTGTACGGCACGCGGCGGAGCGTCGTCGAATCGACGCTCGCGGATGGCCGCAACCTGATCCTCGAAATCGACTGGCAGGGCGCGCGCCAGGTGCGTAAGCGCTTGCCCGAAGCCGCGCAGATTTTCATCCTGCCGCCGTCGCGGTCCGAGCTCGAGGCACGGTTGCGCAAGCGTGGCACCGAAAGCCCGGAGGCGATCGCCCGGCGCCTTGCCGAATCCGTCGAGGAAATGTCGCACTGGCGCGATTTCGATTATGTCGTGATCAACCGCGATTTCGACCAGGCCCTGGCCGAACTCGAAGCCATCTTCGACGGCCGCGGCGATACCAGCCGGCCCGATCGGCCGGGAATGGCCGCACTGGTGAACGAACTGGTTGGCACCCAAGTCACATAACCGGCGTCCGGAGCCTGTAGTGCGGCCAGGGATTCGCTAGCATGGTCGGGTAGTGGAGGACGGCTGGATGGTCGCCAAGGACAAAGTTGTAGAGAAGCCCAAGGCCGACCGGCGCTGGCATGCCGTTTCGGTAAAGCCCGCCCCGGGTGCCTGCGGTGCGGCCGTCTCGGGCAAGCAGCGGCGCTGGCTTTCCCGCGAGGCGCCCATGCTGCCCCTGCCCGGCTGCACCAAGCCCGATACCTGCCATTGCACCTACCAGCATCATGACGACCGCCGGGGCGGCGGCCGGCGCGCTGCGGAAATGGACGCTTTCATCCAGCGGCCCCCGGTCGTGAACGAACGCCGTGGGCGGAAATCCCGCCGCACGTCCAAGGAAGACTGAACCGCCGCAGACCGTAGTGGCCGCGCACCCCCCGCATCGGGTATGATTTGCGGTCCAATTATCTGAAATTACGGTCTTTTCCATGGCCCGCATCACCGTCGAAGATTGCCTCCATACGGTCGACAACCTGTTCGACCTCGTCCTGCTCGCTTCCAAGCGTGCGCGGCGACTCGTCAACGGCGCGGAAGCGACCGTCGACTGGGAAAACGACAAGCCCACGGTGGTGGCGTTGCGCGAGATCGCGGAAGGCAAGATCACGATCGATCTGCTTTCCGAGCCGGATCCCGAGCCGGAGCCGGAGCTGATTCCGGAGAACCCGCTCGACCTCGGCGTCGATTTCCGCGCACCGCAGCTCGGCCTCGGAGACTGATCGCAGGTTTCGGGGCACGATGAGCTACGCGTCTTCCATCCTCGGGCTGCTGCCGGGCGGAAGACGCGCTCCCGGGATCGCCCAGCTCATTTCCAAAATCGAAGGCTATCTCCCGGCCGACCAGGTCGAGCGGGTGCGCGACGCATTCGATTACGCCGAGATCGCGCACAAGGGCCAGAAGCGCCAGTCCGGCGAGGCTTACATCACGCATCCGGTCGCGGTTGCCGGCATTCTCGCGGACCTGCATCTCGACGGCGCGACGCTGACCGCCGCGATCCTGCACGACGTCGTCGAGGACACGCCCTCCTCGATGGCCGAGGTCGAGCAGAAGTTCGGCAAGGAAGTGGCCGAGATCGTCGACGGCGTCACGAAGCTCGACCAGGTGCAGTTCAAGAGTCGCAAGGAAGCCCAGGCTGAAAGCTTCCGCAAGATGATCCTCGCGATGGTGCGCGACATCCGCGTGATCATGGTGAAGCTCGCGGACCGCACGCACAACATGCGCACGATTGCTGCGATGTCTCCGGAGAAACGGCGCGCGGTCGCGCGCGAAACCCTTGACATCTACGGCCCGATCGCCAATCGCCTGGGCATCCACTCGATCAAGCTCGAGCTCGAGGAGCTCGGCTTCCGCACGCTGTATCCGCAGCGCTACCGGGTCATCGAGCGGGAGTTGAAGCGCGCCCGCGGCAATCAGCGCGAGTTCCTGCCGAAGATCGTCAAGGCGCTGCGCCAGTCGCTCGCGAATGCCGGCGTCACCGGCCGCGTCGAGGCGCGCGAGAAGCACCTGTACAGCGTGTACGTGAAAATGCGAAGGAAACGCCTGCCGCTGTCACAGGTCGTCGACATGTTCGGCGTGCGCATCATCGTCAGCAGCGTGGACGAGTGCTACCGCACGCTTGGCCTGGTGCACGGCCTCTATCGCCCGATGCCCGGCCGCTTCAAGGATTACATCGCGATTCCGCGCGTTAACGGCTACCAGTCCCTGCATACCTCGCTGTTCGGCCCGAATGGCATGCCGATCGAAGTGCAGATCCGTACCGAGGACATGCATCGCATGGCGGAATCCGGCATCGCGGCGCACTGGCAGTACAAGACCGGCGAGCAGGATGGCCAGGCCCAGCAGCAGTTGCGCGCCCGCGAGTGGCTTGCAGGCGTCATGCAGTTCCACGACGGCTCGGCGGAGGAGCTGCTCGAAAGCGTCAAGGTCGACCTGTTTCCGGACAAGGTCTACGTGTTCACGCCGAAGGGGGACATCATGCGCCTGCCGCGAGGCGCAACCTGCGTGGACTTCGCCTATGCCGTGCACACCGGTGTCGGCCAGCGTTGCGTCGCCGCAAAAGTGGACCGACGGCTGGTGCCGCTGCGCACCGTGCTGCGCAATGGCCAGACTGTCGAGATCATCACCGCGAAAGGCGCACACCCGAACCCGGCCTGGACCAGTTTCGTCACGACGGCCAAGGCGCGTTCGGCGATCCGCCAGTACCTGCGCGGACTGAAGCGCGGAGAAGCCGCGGAACTCGGCGGGCGCATGCTCAACCAGGCGCTCGAGGAATTCCAGCTCACGTTGAAGAAGCTGCCCGCCGGCAGGCTCGACGAAGTCGCGCAATCGCTCGCACTTCAGGACGGCGCGGAACTGCTCGAGAAGATCGGCCTCGGCGAGCGCCTGGCCCGGCTGATCGCGCGGCGGCTGCTGCCGGCCGACGACGAACGCCCTGATGCGGGCCCCTCGCCGCCGCTCGCGATCGCGGGCACCGAAGGCCTGGTCGTCAGTTACGCGCGCTGCTGCTTCCCGATTCCTTTCGACGCCATCGTCGCGTATCTCTCGAGCGGCCGCGGCGTCGTGATCCACCGCGAGAACTGCGCGAATGTCGCGGCTTTCGGCAAGCAGCCGGACAAGTGGATACCCGCCGTCTGGCAGAAGGACCAGCAGCGGCTCTTCACCTCCGGCCTGGTCGTCGAGGTGACCAACCGGATGGGCATCCTCGCGCAGGTGGCGACGCGCATCGCGGACGAACAGAGCAACATCAGCCACGTCAATGTTGATTCCTCGCAGGGCGACCAGTCGACCATCCTGTTCGAGGTCCAGGTACGCGATCGGGCGCACCTCGCGCGGCTCATCCGGGCAATCCGTGGCATGCCGGACGTCATGAAAGTCGAGCGCAGTCTGGCCTGACGTCCCCGCCGGCCGGCCTATCCGGCCCGCGTTATACTCGCCCGGGAGGCGCGGGGCGCCATGATCAGGGACAGCCGGAAAATAGCTGCCATCCTGGCAGCGGATGTCGTGGACTACAGCCGGCTCATGGGCGCCGACGAAGCCGCCACGCTCGCCGCTCTCAAGACCCGCCGGGCGTTATTCGACGAACTGGTCCAGGAATTCGACGGCCGCGAGTTCGGCAGCGTAGGCGACAGCCTGATGGCGGCATTCCAGAGCGCAGTGAATGCCGTTTCATGCGCACTGGAAATCCAGCAACGTCTCGCGACCTGAAACGCATCGTTGCCGCCGGCACGGCGCATGCACCTGCGCATCGGCGTCAATCTCGGCGATGTCATCGAAGAGAGGGGCTTGCTGTTCGGCGACGCGGTCAATGTCGCCGCGCGGCTGCAGGCGCTGGCGAAACCCGCAAGAGTCCTGATCTCCGGCGCGGTATACGACCAGGTGCATCTGAAGATCCCGGCCCGGTACATCTCCGCCGGGACGCGCCAGGTCAAGAACATCGAAGAGCCGATCCGCACTTTCGAAGTCACGCCGGCCGAGCCACCGGGCTTTTTCGGCCGCGTCACCGGCGTGTTCGTGCATCTCGCCTCGCGCCGCGTCCTGCGCGCGATGTCCGCCGTTGCACTGCTCACCGCCGCCGTCGCGCTGGGACTGTTCTGGCGGGAGATCCCGGTGCCGGGCAGCGACGAACGGCTGGGGACGCTATTGCGTCCGGTGAACGATGCGCCGCCGCTGAACTCGATCGCCGTCCTGCCGTTTCTGAACATGAGCGGCGATTCACGCGACGATTATCTCGGCAATGGACTCGCCGAAGAATTGTCACATCGGCTGGCGAAGATTGCCGGACTGCGTGTTGCGGCGCGGACTTCCGCGTTTGCGCTCATGGGCAAGGATCTCAGCGTGGACGAGATCGCGGAGCGGCTGGGCGTCCGTTATGTCGTCGAAGGCAGCGTCAAGCGGCAGGCCGATCGCGTACGCGTCAATGCAGCGCTGGTCGAGGCCGGCAGCGGGTCAAACCGCTGGGCCAATTCCTACGAAGCCCAGTCCGGCAACTTCTTCACGATCGAAAGCGACATCGGCAACCAGGTCCTGATCGCGCTTGAGCTGGTGCTCGGCACCGACGCCAGTTCCGCGGCGTCGCCGCGCCCGCAGGGAAATGTCGCTGCCTACGATCTGTTCCTGCAGGGCCTCTCTGCGCTGCGGCAGCCAAAAAGTGCGAAGACGCTGGACACGGCGGAGCAATTGTTCCGGCGCGCGCTCGCGGAGCAGCCGGATTTCGCGCGTGCGCAGGCAGG
>JALYJS010000331.1 GCA_030799345.1 Pseudomonadota bacterium
TCGCCGATCCTCGCCGCCAAACGCCAGGCTGCCGGGACGTTCCGGCACCTCGACAATTCCCAAGGGTTTTCCTTTGCGGTCGTAGATCCAGACCTCGCTACCGGCGATGTACACATTGCCGGAAGCATCCGTGACACCCGCCGTGCCGCCACGCTCCGCGAACACCGCGCGCGGATCGGCCGGTCGAACGGGGTAGAACGACGCGGCGTGAGCGGTGCCCGACCAAGTGAAGAAGGCCGCGATGAGAGCTGCCAACGAGGTGCATGGGCAGCACCGGTGCTTGAGGAGAAGTTTCACGAAGAAAGTGGGTCCGGGTTGGCCGCGTCGATCGTGGGAAAGCGATCATACGCGTCACGACTCCAGCACTGCCGGCTCGCCCTTCTGATCTCGTGTCAGACGGGCACTTCACGATCCTGATGAATCAGGATTTCTAGGACGCGCACCCATGCTAAGTTCCGCGGCGAGCGGTAAATGATCGGAAAGCATTCGCCAGTCGCGCGCAGAAACTTTCACAGGCCGATGCCGGACGTTCCTGACGTAAATCCGGTCGAGCCGGAGCCAGGGTGCGCGCGCCGGAAACGTGCGCGCCGGGCGGCCCACCGCGGCCGCATGGACTTCTTCCAGGCCAGAAAGGACCAGCCTCCGGTGCGCGCGTTCGCGCCAGTCGTTGAAGTCGCCGGCGATGACGAGCGCCGCGCCGTCGGGAACTTCGTGGACGACCAGATCCAGAAGCCGATCAATCTGTCGCCGGCGGTGCGACTCGCGCAGCGCGAGATGCACACAGATCGCGTGCAGTGGCTCACGATCGCCATCCAGCCCGATCACTGCGTGGAGCAGGCCCCGCGGCTCGGCCTGGCCAACCGATGCATCGACATTGCGCCAAGTGGTGACCGGATGCCTGGAGAGTAGCGCATTACCGTGATGCCCACCCGTCGCAACAGCATTCCGGCCGTAGGCGTGCTGAGTCCAGACGCCGTCCGCAAGTACCTCGTACTGATGCACGGGCGCGTCCGGACCCGCAACCGCACCGATTTCCTGAAGGAAGACGAGGTCCGCCCGCGAGGCGCGCAAGGCATTGCGAATTCGAAGCAGGACGCCATGCCGGTGTCCGGCACGCAAGCCCTGATGGGCATTCAGCGTCAGCACGCGGATCCACGTCTCGTCGCCGCCAGGCACAGGTTCCATGCGCGTAAGCTATACCGGGAGGCCTGACGTGAGCGAACTGGAAATTCCGACAGTGGTTGCGGTGCTGGCGCTCGCCGGCATCATCGGGTTCTTCATCCTGCTCATCTGGTCGATGAAGCGGCACCGCGACCCGAAGCTCGAGGTTGACTGCGACGCGCCGATAGAGGAACTGCTTCCGTCACTGGCCGGGCTGACCTTAGGCTCGGTCATCGACGGAAACAGCGTCGAAGTGCTGGAGAACGAGGCGTTCTTCGACGCCTTGATAGAGGAGATCGACAAGGCGCGCAGCTCGGTGCATTTCGAGACCTTCCTCTGGAAGGAGGGCAAGCTCGGCTCGCGCCTGTCGGAGGCGCTGATCGGGCGCGTCCGGGCCGGCGTCGATGTCCGCGTGCTGCTCGATGCCAATGGAACGCGTGGAATGGGCAAGAGCGTGGAGCAGCAACTCGTGCGTGCCGGCTGCAAGCTCCGCAAGTTTCATCGTACGACCCTCGCCAATATCGGCGTCCTCAACGAGCGGGATCACCGCAAGCTTGCGATCGTCGACGGAAGAGTCGCCTTCGTCGGGGGCCACTGCATCGTCGACAGCTGGCAGGCTGAAGAGGGGGCGAAGGAGCGCGTCATGGACGTGAGCGTACGGCTCCGCGGCCCGATCGTTCACAGCATGCAATCCGCCTTCAGCGAAAACTGGGTCGGGCAGACTGGCGAGCTGTTCATGGGCGAAAGCGTGTTTCCGCCGCTGGAACGCGCCGGCGACATCGCGATTCACGCGGCATACGTCAAGCCGGAGAGTTCGGCACCCGCCGTCAAGATCCTGCACCATGCGGCCATCTGCTGCGCGCGACGTCGCATCTGGATCCAGAATCCCTATTTCCTGCCGGAACCCGCCGCGATAGATGCACTAGGCGCCGCCGTCAGGCGCGGTGTCGATGTGCGCGTACTCATGCCGTCGACGTCAGGGTCCGACAACCCCATGGTGCAACACGCCGGACACCGGAACTTCGAGAAACTGCTCCGCTGCGGGGTGCGTCTCATCGAATACCCGGCGGCCCTCCTGCACCAGAAGATCATGACAATCGACGGGCTGTGGTGCGCCGTCGGGACGGCTAATTTCGACGATCGCTCCTTCGAGACCAATGACGAGATCACTGTGTCGTTCATCGACGCCGCGACCGCGCAGCGGTTCGACGGGATTTTCGAGCGCTATGCGGCCGATGGCAGCGAGATCGAACTCGAGCGATGGAGCCGGCGGAGTCCGATCCACAAGCTCGTGGACCACGTGTACTACCTGTTCAACGAATTCCTCTGACTACCTGGGGATCAGTCAGTTACCACAACCAGCCTCTACCCCTAAGTTCGCCGACATCTGCCCGGAGCGCCAGAGGAACAACCAGAGCACGAGAAGGCCGATTCCCACCACTGCCTGCGCGGGCGTGAAGGCGGGGAAGTTGCTGCGGATCCAGCGGAAGTAGCTAAAACACGGCCGGCGGCGGCCACGCTCAGCTTGAGTTTGGCGCTTCAATCTGCGCGAGACGCAGGTTTTCGGACGGTTTCGATGTTGCCGAAAGCCGCTGATGCCGGACAACAATTGCTTTCGAGAAACCAAATAGTGGCCGAAGCGGCCAATTTATGGTTTCACGCGCAGACGAAGCGTTTACAAAGGCGGGTTGGTGGGCCTGCCTGGATTCGAACCAGGGACCAAGGGATTCACGTC
>JALYJS010000337.1 GCA_030799345.1 Pseudomonadota bacterium
GTAAATGGGCATGAGTTGCCTGCTCGGTCCCGGCCGGATGGGCGGCGAGCGAGCGAATTTTCCGATTCTTCTCCGCTGAGCGAGCGAGCCGACCCAGCAGGCCGGGACCGAGGAAGTTGCTCGTCCCCTTTTGCACGCCGGTCTTGTAGAATCCGCGCTCAGGTCGCGGCCCCCTTTGTACAACGGCGATTGACGGTTGGTGGAGACCCCAAAGGTCCCGTCGGCTCCGGGCCTGCGCCTGACGGAAGCGATGGTTATCGCATACCTGGGAGAGATGCACCGGTGACACCGACACCTGCAGTGCTCGCGCTCGAGGACGGCACGGTGTTTCGGGGCGTCTCCATCGGCGCATCGGGCGTCGCGGCCGGCGAAGTCGTATTCAACACGGCGATGACGGGGTATCAGGAAATACTGACGGACCCGTCCTATTCCCGTCAGCTCGTGACGTTGACCCATCCGCATGTCGGCAATACCGGCGTGACGCCGGAAGACATGGAGTCAGATGCCATCCATGCGGCCGGGCTCGTGATCCGTGACCTTCCGCTCGAGCACTCGAGCTGGCGCGCCAGCCATTCGCTTACCCGGTTCCTCGCCGAGGGCGAAACCGTCGCGATTGCCGGCATCGACACGCGCAAGCTCACCCGCATCCTGCGAGAACGCGGTGCGCAGGGCGGCTGCATTGCAACTGCCGATAAAGCGGACGCCGAAGTGGCATTGCGGGCTGCGCGTGCTTTCCCGGGCCTGAAAGGCATGGATCTGGCAAAGGTGGTGTCCGCGCGATCTCCTTACCAGTGGAACGACGGCAGCATCGGCCGCGACCCCAGCCGGCTGCTGCGTCCCGGCTCCCGCCTGCATGTCGTTGCCTACGATTTCGGCATCAAGCGCAATATCCTGCGCCTGCTGGCCGATTACGGCTGCCGCATGACCGTCGTGCCGGCGGAGACCAGCGCCGCCGATGCGCTTGCACTGGGCCCGGACGGTATCTTCCTGTCGAACGGCCCCGGCGACCCGGAGCCCTGCACCTACGCGATCGATGCGATCGGCGAGTTGCTCGAGACCGATATTCCCGTGTTCGGCATCTGCCTTGGCCACCAGCTGCTGGCACTGGCGAGCGGCGCAAAGACAGTCAAGATGAAGTTCGGCCACCACGGCGCCAATCACCCGGTTCAGGAGCTGGTCGGCAACCGCGTGCTTATCACCAGCCAGAACCACGGCTTCGCCGTCGACGAGGATTCACTTCCCGCACGCCTCCGGCCGACGCACCGTTCATTGTTTGACGGGTCACTGCAGGGCATCGCGCGCATCGACCGGCCCGCATTCGGCTTCCAGGGACATCCGGAAGCGAGCCCCGGACCGCACGACGTGCGCCCGCTGTTCGAACACTTCGTATTCCTGATGGCGCGGCGCCTGCAGCAACTCATCCGCCTTCAGGTCGCGGCCGCGGAAAGCGTGCCGGCGCGCTGATGGGCAAGCGCACCGACATCGAGAGCATCCTGATCATCGGCGCCGGCCCGATCATCATCGGCCAGGTGTGCGAGTTCGACTATTCCGGCGCGCAGGCTTGCAGGGCGCTGCGCGAGGAAGGCTACCGCGTCATCCTGGTCAACTCGAATCCCGCGACGATCATGACCGACCCGGACATGGCGGACGCCATCTACATCGAGCCGGTGGACTGGCGCACGGTGGCACGGGTCATCGAAAAGGAGCGGCCGGATGCGCTGCTGCCGACGATGGGCGGGCAGACCGGGCTCAATACGGCACTCGACCTGGTGCGCGAGGGTGTGCTGGACAAATTCGGCGTCGAGATGATCGCCGCTTCGCGCGCGGCGATCGACATGGCGGAAGACCGCGAGTTGTTCCGCAATGCGATGCGGGGGATCGGCCTCGAATGTCCGCAATCCTATATCGCCCGTAACCTCGAGGAAGCGCTCGCAGTGCAGGGGGAGGTCGGCTACCCGACCGTGATCCGGCCGTCGTTCACCCTCGGCGGCAGCGGCGGCGGCATTGCCTTCAACCGCGAGGAATTCGAGGCGATTGTAAGCCGCGGCCTCGACGCTTCGCCGACCGGCGAAGTGCTGATCGAGGAATCGGTACTGGGCTGGAAGGAATTCGAGATGGAGGTGGTCCGCGACCGAAAGGACAACTGCATCGTCATCTGCTCGATCGAGAACCTGGACCCGATGGGCGTGCATACCGGCGACTCGATCACCGTGGCGCCGGCGCAGACGCTGACGGACAAGGAATACCAGCGCATGCGCAATGCGTCGATCGCGGTCCTGCGAAAGATCGGCGTGGAATGCGGCGGTTCGAACGTGCAGTTCGCGATCAACCCGCAGGACGGGCGCATGCTGGTGATCGAGATGAATCCGCGCGTCTCGCGCTCGTCGGCGCTGGCGTCGAAGGCCACCGGTTTTCCGATTGCGAAGGTCGCCGCCAAGCTGGCAGTGGGGTACACGCTGGATGAGCTGCGCAACGAGATCACGGGCGGGGCGACGCCGGTATCATTCGAGCCGGCGATCGACTATGTCGTCACCAAGGTGCCGCGCTTCACCTTCGAGAAGTTCCCGGGCGCCAATACCCGCCTGACGACGCAGATGAAATCGGTCGGCGAGGCCATGGCAATCGGCCGCACCTTCCAGGAGTCGCTGCAGAAGGCGCTGCGCAGCCTGGAGACCGGGTGTGACGGCCTGACGCCGATCCTGGCGCTGCCGCTCGGCCTGGACGGAGAACTGCGGCTCGCGGAGGAATTGCGCCATCCGGGCGGTGACCGCATCCGGTTCGTCGCCGACGCGTTCCGCGCCGGATGGCCGGTCGCGCGCATCGCGGCCGAGACTTCGATAGATCCCTGGTTCCTGGTGCAGATCGAAGACCTCGTGCGCGACGAGCAGGAATTGCGCGCCGACGGCATCGCGTCGCTGACGGTTGACCGGCTGCGGACGCTGAAGCGCAAGGGGTTCTCGGACCTCGCGCTGGCGCGCGCGCTCGGCGCGCCGGAGTCCCGGGTGCGCGCGCGGCGCCTCGCCTGCGGCGTGCATCCCGTCTACAAACGCGTGGATACGTGCGCCGCGGAATTCAGAACCTCGACCGCGTACCTCTACTCGACCTACGAAGACGAATGCGAAGCCGAACCGAGCGGTCGGGACAAGATCATTATCCTTGGCGGCGGTCCGAATCGCATCGGCCAGGGCATCGAGTTCGATTACTGCTGTGTCCACGCCGCACTCGCGCTCCGGGAGGACGGCTACGAAACGATCATGGTGAACTGCAACCCGGAGACCGTTTCCACGGACTACGACGTATCGGACCGCCTGTACTTCGAACCGCTGACGTTCGAGGACGTCATGGAAATCATCGCCCGCGAGAAGCCGAAGGGCGTGATCGTGCAGTTCGGCGGCCAGACGCCGCTGAAGCTGGCCCGCCCGCTCGCCGCCGCCGGTGCACCCATCATCGGCACCAGTCCGGACTCGATCGACGTCGCCGAGGATCGCGAGCGCTTCCAGCAGTTGCTGACGAAGGTCGGCCTGCGGCAGCCCGCGAATGCCACAGCCCGTGACGAGGAGCGCGCAATCGAACTCGCGCGCGAGGTCGGCTTTCCGCTGATCGTGCGGCCGTCTTATGTGCTGGGCGGCCGCGCCATGGAAGTCGTCTACGAGGAGGAAGACCTGCGCCAGTACATGCGCGAGGCCGTCAAGGTGTCAAATGAAAGCCCGGTGCTGCTCGACCGCTTTCTGGACCTGGCCATCGAGGTCGACGTCGACGCAATCAGCGACGGCACCGACGTGCTGATCGGCGGCATCATGGAGCACGTCGAGCAGGCGGGAGTGCACTCCGGGGACTCGAGTTGTTCGCTGCCGCCAGCGTCGCTCACCGCCGCGACGCAGGACGAGCTGCGCGAGCAGACGCGCCGCATGGCCAAGGCGCTGAACGTGATCGGATTGATGAACGTGCAGTTCGCGATCCAGAACGGCATCGTGTACGTGCTCGAGGTCAACCCGAGGGCCTCGCGGACCGTCCCGTTTGTTTCGAAGGCGACCGGTGTGCCGCTGGCGAAGATCGCGGCACGGGTCATGGCCGGCCGGAAGCTGGCGGAGCTTGGCGCAGTCACGGAACGCGTGCCGCCGTTCTATTCCGTGAAGGAAGCCGTCTTCCCCTTCGGCAAGTTTCCGGAATCGGATCCGATCCTGGGGCCGGAAATGAAGTCGACCGGCGAGGTGATGGGAACGGGACGCACCTTTGGCGAGGCCTATGCGAAGTCGCAGGCCGCGAGCGGCGTGCGGCTGCCGACGCGCGGCGTTTGCCTGCTCTCAGTTCGGGATCGGGACAAGGACGGGGCGGTCGAGATCGGCAAACGGCTGAGCGCGCGCGGATTCGAGATCATCGCGACGCAGGGCACGGCGGCGGCCCTGCTGGCGGGTGGCGTGCCCTGCCGGCGCGCGCTGAAGGTGCGCGAAGGCCGGCCGCATATCGTCGACATGATCAAGAATGACGAGATCGACCTGATCGTCAATACCACCGAGGGCAAGCGTGCGATCAGCGAGTCCCGGTCGATTCGCCGCGAGGCCGAGTACAGGAAGGTGACCTACTACACGACCGTTGCCGCCGCGCATGCCACCTGCGACGCGCTCGATCATCTCGACGATCACGATGTCAACCGGCTGCAGGATCTGCACCGTGAGATGGGTGTTGCATGAGGACGCCGATCACGTTGAAGGGCGCCGAGTTGCTCCGCAACGAGTTGCGCAAGCTCAAGTCCGAAGACCGGCCGGCGATCATCCGGGCGATCGCGGAGGCGCGTTCCCATGGCGACCTGTCGGAAAATGCGGAATATCACGCCGCTCGCGAGCAGCAGGGGTTTGTCGAGGGGCGGATCAAGGAAATCGAATCGCGATTGTCCACTGCGCAGGTCATCGATCCCGCGTCGCTGCCCGACACCGGCAGGGTCGTGTTCGGCGCGACCGTCGTACTGGCGCCGGTTGACGGCGGTCCGCCAGTCACCTACCAGATCGTCGGCGACGACGAGGCGGACATCCGGCAGGGAATGATTTCGTTCAATTCGCCGATCGCGCGCGCGGTGATCGGCAAGTCACCTGGAGATGAGGTCGAAGTGGCGGCTCCCGGCGGCACGCGCAGCTTCGAGATCGTTGCGGTACGCCTCGGCTGATTCAAGAATCCGGTATAAGTATCTTGTTTAACTTATTGTTTTGTTTGTAGAATAAACCGACGTTTCCGATACGATTGACGAGTTCGGCGCCGCCGGCGCGGGCCAGCTCCGCCAGTACGGCATCGCGCGCCTCGCGGTCGCCGACGCGCGCGCGTACCTTGACCAGTTCGTGATCGTGGAGCGCGCGATCGAACTCGGCGGTGACACTTCCGGTCAGCCCGCGCTGGCCGATCAGCACGATGGGGTGCAGCGCGTGGCCCAGGCGACGCAGGTGTTTCTTCTGTTTCTCAGTGAGTGCCATCGCCGATTATAGGTGTGGACAGCGGAACCGAGCATGACCCGGCGCAGTAAATCGAGCGGCCAGTGGCTGCAGGAACACTTCTCGGATCCCTTTGTCCAGCGCGCGAAGGAGGAAGGCCTGCGCTCGCGCGCGGCCTACAAGCTCGAGGAAATCGATCGCGCGGAAAAGCTGTTTGCCCCGGGCGCCGTGGTCGTCGACCTCGGTGCGGCGCCGGGCGGCTGGAGCCAGTACGCGGCACGCAAGCTCGCGCGCCGGGGCAGCGTCTATGCGCTCGACCTGCTGCCGATGGATGCGCTCGCCGGAGTGAATTTCCTGCAGGGCGATTTCCGCGAACAAGCGGTGCTCGACGCGTTGCTTGGTGAACTCGGTGGGCGCCATGTCGACCTTGTGTTGTCGGATATGGCCCCCAACATGAGCGGAGTGGATGTCGTAGACCAGGCCCGCGCCGCCGACCTCGAAACGCTTGCGCTCGATTTCGCGCGGCAGGTGCTTGGGCCGCAGGGCGCGCTCGTCATGAAGGTATTCCAGGGCGCCGGATTCCAGGAGATGCTGGCCACGGCCCGAGGGCAGTTTCGCACGGTAAAAATGCGTAAACCAAGGGCTTCGCGCCAGCGCAGTTCCGAGACGTATTTGGTGGCGAGGACCCCCCGTGCGGTGTAATGTGAAACCATTCCAGGGACTTCCCGGTCCAATCCGCAGACCCGGCGTCGCGCGGTCGGCCATCAGGAGCGTTGCTTGAACGATCTGACGAGAAACATCGTGCTTTGGGTAGTCATCGCGATCGTATTGCTCGCGGTGTTCTCCAACTTCGGCCAGCGCGCCGCAGCGCCCGAGCCGCTCAAGTACTCGCAGTTCCTGAGCGAAGTGCGCAGTGGCGGCATCAAGAGCGCCACGTTCAAGGGTGAACAGATCGTCGGTGAACGCGCGAGCGGCGGCCAGTACGTCACGCTGAATCCGGAATCCGACAATTCCGTCGTGATCGGCCTGCTCGACAAGCAGCAGGTGCAGATCGACGCCGCGCCGCCCGAGCGCCAGCATTTCCTGTTGCAGCTGTTCATCTCCTCGTTCCCGATCCTGCTGCTGATCGGCGTCTGGATCTATTTCATGCGCCAGATGCAGGGCGGCGCTGGCGGACGCGGCGCGATGTCGTTCGGCAAGAGCCGTGCGCGGCTGCTGTCGGAGGACCAGGTCAGCGTGACCTTCGCCGACGTTGCGGGCGTTGACGAGGCCAAGGAAGAGGTCTCGGAGATCGTCGACTTCCTGAAGGACCCGTCCAAGTTCCAGAAGCTCGGCGGCAAGATCCCGAAAGGCGTGCTGATGGTCGGCAGCCCGGGCACCGGCAAGACGCTGCTGGCTCGCGCGATCGCGGGTGAGGCGAAGGTACCTTTCTTCACTATTTCCGGCTCCGACTTCGTCGAGATGTTCGTCGGCGTGGGCGCCTCGCGCGTGCGCGACATGTTCGAGCAGGCGAAGAAGCATGCCCCGTGCATCGTATTCATCGACGAGATCGACGCGGTGGGCCGCCATCGCGGTGCAGGGCTCGGCGGCGGGCATGACGAGCGTGAGCAGACGCTGAACCAGCTACTGGTCGAGATGGATGGCTTCGAGGGCAACGAAGGCGTGATCGTCATCGCCGCGACCAATCGTCCCGACGTGCTCGATCCTGCGCTGCTGCGCCCGGGCCGTTTCGACCGCCAGGTTGTGGTGCCGCTGCCGGACGTGCGCGGCCGCGAGCAGATCCTGAAGGTGCACATGCGCAAGGTGCCGATTTCCGACGACGTCAAGCCGTCGATCATCGCGCGCGGTACGCCGGGATTCTCCGGCGCGGACCTGATGAACCTGGTCAACGAAGCGGCGCTTTTCGCCGCGCGCGCCAACAAGCGCCTCGTCACGATGGACGAGTTCGAGCGCGCCAAGGACAAGATCATGATGGGCGCGGAGCGGCGCTCGATGGTCATGAGCGAGCAGGAGAAGCTCAACACCGCCTATCACGAGGCGGGCCATGCGATCGTCGGCATGCACCTGCCCGAGCACGATCCCGTATACAAGGTGACGATCATCCCGCGCGGCCGCGCGCTCGGCGTGACCATGTTCCTGCCGGAGGAGGACCGCTACAGCTACAGCAAGCGCCGCCTCGAGAACCAGATTGCAAGCCTGTTCGGCGGCCGCATCGCGGAGGAACTTCGTTTTGGCGCCGAAGCCGTGACGACCGGCGCCTCGAACGACATCGAACGCGCCACTGGCCTGGCGCGCAACATGGTCACGAAGTGGGGCCTGTCCGAGCGGCTGGGACCGCTCTCGTACATGGAGGACGCGGGCGAAGTGTTCCTCGGTCGGCAGATGACCCAGCACAAGCAGGTTTCGGACGTGACGGCGCACGTGATCGACGAGGAGATCCGCCGCGTCATCGACGTTGCCTATGCGCAGGCACGACAGATCCTGGTCGACCACCGCGACAAGCTGGACAACATGGCGGCGGCGCTGATCAAGTACGAAACCATCGACGACCTGCAGATCAGCGACATCATGGCCGGCCGCGCGCCACGTGTCCCCAAGGACTGGGACGAAACCACCGGTGCGCCCACGAGCGGCGCGGGCACTGCCAAGCCCGAGCCGGTCATCGGGCCTCCGGCCAGCCAGACCTGAACCGGGGCGACCGCCATGGCGACGGCGTTCATTGCCGTTCCTGGCCGCGAGCGCCAGCATCCGGCATCCATGGAACTGCACTGCGGCCGTTATCGACTCGTGCTCGACCGGCCCGTGGTCATGGGCATCCTCAACGTCACACCCGATTCCTTTTCGGACGGCGGCCGTTTCGCCTCGATCCCCGCGGCGATCGAGCATGGCGAACGGATGGCAGCGCAAGGGGCTTCGATCATCGATGTGGGCGGCGAATCCACGCGGCCTGGCGCGCTCCCGGTCGATGTGGCTGAGGAACTGCGGCGCGTCGTACCCGTGATCGAACGGCTTGCCGAGACGCTTGGGATTCCCGTATCCGTGGACACGCGCAACGCCGAAGTCATGCGCGTGGCGATCCAGGCCGGTGCGTCCATGGTCAATGACGTCTGCGCGCTGGGCGGACCGGGCGCCCTTGACAGCGTCGCGGGCACGGATGCCGGCGTGTGCCTGATGCACATGCAGGGCGAACCGCCGACGATGCAGCAGTCTCCGGACTACGCCGACGTCGTCGCCGAGGTGGGTGCTTTCCTGCGGGCGCGGGTGGCGCGCTGCATTGCGGCCGGTATCGATGCCGCGCGCATCGCCGTAGACCCTGGATTCGGGTTCGGCAAGACCCTGGCGCACAACCTGGCGCTCCTGCAGGGGCTTCCGCTACTAGCGGCCGACGGCGTGCCGGTGCTGGTCGGCCTGTCGAGAAAACGCCTGATTGGGGAACTGACCGGGCAGCCTGAGGGCGACCGGCTGGCAGGCAGCCTCGCACTCGCGACCCTTGCAGCCCGGAATGGAGCGCGTATCGTGCGCGCACACGATGTTGCAGCGACGGTGGCGGCGCTCAGAATCGTCGCGGCGGTGGCTGCAGATCGGGAGGTCGCGGAATGAGCAGGCGGTATTTCGGCACGGACGGCGTGCGGGGCAGGGTCGGCACGCATCCGATGACGGTCGGTTTCGCGCTGCGCCTGGCGGGTGCCGCTGCCCGCGTGCTGGCGCCACAGGGCGGCCGGGTACTGGTCGGCAAGGACACGCGCCTCTCGGGCTACATGTTCGAGGCGGCGCTCGAGGCCGGCTTCGTCGCGGCCGGTGTCGACGTGCTGCTCGCAGGACCGTTGCCGACTCCTGGAATCGCTTATCTCGTGCAGCGTCTGCATTGCGATTTCGGCGTCGTCATCAGCGCCTCGCACAACCGGTTTGATGACAACGGCATCAAGTTCTTCGACAGCGAGGGCGGAAAACTGGCCGACGAACTCGAGGATGCGATCGAGGCGATCGTGGACGAGCCGTCGCTGACCCGCGAGTCCGCGGCACTCGGCCGCGCGACCCGCGTGGACAAGGAGCGCGTGCTGTACCAGGAATTCTGTGCATCGACGATGCCGGACGGCATGCGGCTTGACGGGATGAAGCTCGTCATCGATTGCGCAAACGGCGCGGCCTACAAGGTCGCGCCGCGCGTGCTGGCCGATCTCGGCGCGGAGATCGTGCCGATCGGCTGTTCTCCGAATGGGCGCAACATCAACGATGGCTGCGGCTCGACCAGTCCTGAGCTCCTGAAGCTGACGGTATCCGGTGTGCGGGCCGATGCCGGCATTGGCCTCGACGGCGACGGCGACCGGGTGATCATGGTCGATCACCTGGGACGTATTGTCGACGGTGACCAGCTGCTCTACGTGCTGGCGAAGGCGCGACTTGCCGCCGGCGAACTGAAGGGTCCCGTGGTCGGCACCCTGATGACGAATGTCGGACTCGAAGTCGCGCTCCGCGAGCTCGGCGTGCCATTCCTGCGTGCGGCCGTGGGCGACCGCTACGTGCTGCAAATGCTGCGGTCGCACGGTGGCGCCCTCGGCGGCGAGGCGTCGGGCCACCTGCTGTGTCTCGACAAGACGACGACCGGCGACGGGCTGATCGTCGCGCTGCAGGTACTGGGCGTGATGAAAGCGACCGGCCAGTTGCTTGCGGACCTTACAGCCGGCATGCAGCGCTTCCCGCAGAAGATGATCAACGTGCGGGTCGCAGAGCGGTTCGATGCGGCGCAGCACCCGGCGGTCGCGCCGGCGATCGCTGCGGTCGAGCGTGCTCTCGGCGAACGCGGGCGCGTCGTACTGCGTGCCTCCGGGACAGAACCTCTCATCCGCGTGATGGTGGAGGGCGAGGACGCGCAAGCTGTCGAACGCCACGCAACCGCGCTGGCCGAGGCCGTGCGGTCGGCGGTACCCGCATGAATGCCGTAGCGCGCCGGCCGCTGGTTGCCGGTAACTGGAAAATGCACGGTAATCGTGCGGAGGCCGCGGCCCTCGTCGGCGGGCTGCTGACACGCCAACCTGGTGCCGCCGCCGACGTCGTTGTCTGCCCACCATTTGTGCATCTCGTGGATGTTGCGAGGCAGCTCGGTGGCAGCCCCATCGCGCTCGGCGGCCAGGATGTGTGTGCGGAGGATGCCGGTGCGCACACCGGCGAGATCTCGGCCGCAATGCTCGCGGACATCGGTTGCCGGTACGTGATCGTCGGCCACTCCGAAAGGCGCGCCATGTACGGGGACGACGACGGACTGGTCGCGCGCAAGTTTGCCGCGGTCCGCCGGCACGGGATGGTGCCGATCCTGTGCGTCGGGGAATCGCTCGCCGAGCGTGAACGGAATGCGACCGCGGAAGTCGTGCTGCGCCAGCTCGACGCGGTGCTGGTGGCGTCGGGCGTGGAGGCTTTCGGCACGGCGGTCGTTGCCTATGAGCCGGTCTGGGCGATCGGCACCGGGCGTACGGCGACTCCGCAGCAGGCCCAGGAAGTCCACGCCCTGATCCGGGGCAGGGTCGCGGAAAAGAGTGCTACAATCGCCGCTTCCCTTCGGGTTCTCTACGGGGGCAGCGTCAAGGCGGACAATGCCGCTTTGCTGTTCGCGATGCCCGATGTGGACGGCGGATTGGTCGGCGGCGCATCGCTGAAACCGGCCGAGTTCGCGGGCATCTGCGCCGCCGCCGGTGGCTGACAGAAACGATTGATGGCAGGAACGACATGCTGCATACGCTGATTACATTCGCGCACGGCATCCTGTGCTTCGCGATCATTGCACTGGTGCTGCTGCAACGGGGCAAGGGCGCCGACGCGGGCGCAGGTTTTGGCGCCGGCGCTTCCGGCACCGTTTTCGGGGCGCGCGGGTCGTCGACCTTCTTCTCGAAACTTACCGCCGTGCTGGCGACCATGTTTTTCATGACGAGCATGTCGCTTGCCTGGTTCGCGACGCGCCCGCAGGCGCCGCGCCAGGACAGCATCGTCGATACCATCGGCAGCGAGCCTGCCGTGGTCCCGGCGCCGCTGGTCGACGGCGATGCAGTGCCATCATTACCGGCGTCAGATGCGCCGGCAGAGCCGGCGCCTGACGGGCAATGAGCCGGTCGATCCTCGTACACACAGTGCCGACGTGGCGGAATTGGTAGACGCGCTAGCTTGAGGGGTTAGTGGGGAAACTCGTGTCGGTTCGAGTCCGACCGTCGGCACCATTCGAGACCAGTTGATTGAGCCGCGAGGGGTCCCAACGGACGGCGCGGACAGTTACAATGCGCCCGGTTTCCGCGGCTCGCCTCGCAGCCCGCGACGGACGTCACACGTGTTGCAGGACTATCTGCCCATCCTGATCTTCATAGCGGTCGCCGGCGGCTTCGGCGTCGTGCTGATGTCGCTTGGATGGGTGCTCGGACCGCGCCGTCCGGACAACGAGAAAACCTCGCCCTACGAATGCGGCTTCGAGGCATTCGAGGACAGCCGCACGAAGTTCGACGTGCGTTATTACCTGGTCGCCATCCTGTTCATCATCTTCGATCTCGAAATCGCTTTCCTGTTCCCGTGGGCCATTTCACTCGATGCGATCGGCGGCTTTGGCCTGTTGTCCATGGCCGTGTTTCTCGGCGTGCTGGTGATCGGTTTCATCTACGAGTGGAAGAAAGGAGCGCTCGAATGGGATTGATCGAGTCGGCTCCCGGCCTCGCACCCGCCATCCAGGGACGTGGATTCGTCACGACGTCGGTCGACAACCTGATGAACTGGGCCCGCACCGGGTCGCTGTGGCCGATGACGTTCGGGCTAGCCTGCTGCGCGATCGAAATGATGCATGCGGGCGCGTCGCGCTACGACCTCGACCGCTTTGGCGTCGTGTTCCGCGGCAGTCCGCGCCAGTCCGACGTCATGATCGTCGCCGGAACCCTGGTCAACAAGATGGCGCCGGCGCTGCGCAAGGTCTACGACCAGATGGCCGAGCCGCGCTGGGTGATCTCGATGGGCTCTTGCGCCAATGGCGGCGGCTACTATCACTATTCCTATGCCGTCGTCCGCGGCTGCGACCGTATCGTGCCGGTGGATATCTATGTGCCGGGATGTCCCCCGACCGCCGAGGCGCTGGTCTACGGGATCCTGCAGCTGCAGGACAAGATCCGCCGCACCAGCACCATCGCGCGCGGTCCTGCATGAGCCGCGTCGACGCAACCGCACAGGCTATCGAAGCCCGGATTGGCGCGCTGGCGACGCGGATCAAGGCGTTGCCGGGCGAAATCGCGATCGAGGTCGCACCCGAACACCTCGTAGCGGTTTGCCGCGAACTGCGCGACCTGCCGGAACTCGCCTTTGAGCAGCTGATCGATCTTTCCGGCATTGATTATCTCGACTACGGTCGTTCGGAGTGGGCGACCGAGTCAGCTACGGCTTCCGGCTTCAGCCGCGGCGTCAACCGCAATGCACTGCTCGAGGACCTCGCCGGTCCCCGGTTCGCGATCGTCTATCAGCTGCTGTCCGTGTCACGGAACACGCGCCTGCGCCTGCGCTGTAGCTGCCTGCCGGGCGAGCCGCCGATGATCGATTCGGTGGTCGGCGTCTGGGCATGTGCGGACTGGTACGAACGCGAGGCATTCGACCTGTTCGGCGTGCTGTTCCGCGG
>JALYJS010000352.1 GCA_030799345.1 Pseudomonadota bacterium
AGGCGCTCTGGCAGCTCGCGCGCGGGCGGACCGCGTCCATCAAGTCGTTCATCATGGATTCCCGCGCCGTCGTCGGCATCGGCAACATCTATGCGAGTGAGGCCCTGTTCCGCGCCGGCATCCGGCCGGGGCTCGCGGCGGGCCGCGTCAGCAGGGAGCGCATGGCGGCGCTGGTCGACGCGATCCGCCTGGTGTTGAACGAGGCGATCGAGGCCGGCGGCACCACCCTGCGTGATTACGTCGATCCGGCTGGCACGCCCGGTTATTTCGGCACCCGGCTCATGGTCTACGAGCGGCGCGGCAAGCCCTGCCGGCGCTGCCGCACGCCGATCCGCCAGTTCACACAGGGCAGCCGCAGCACCTACTGGTGCCCGCGCTGCCAGCGATAGCGGGCCATCAGCCCTGGCGGGGCAGGTCGCGGCGGGCGGCGAGCGCTTCGATGACGTACGGGTGCACGAAGCGCGAGACGTCGCCGCCGAGCAGCGCAATCTCGCGCACCAGCGTCGACGAAATGAACGTGAACTGCTCCTTCGGCGTCAGGAAAATATAGTCCACTTCCGGCGCGAGATGACGGCTCATGTTGGCGAGCTGGAACTCGAATTCGAAATCGGACACGGCGCGCAGGCCGCGGATGACGACGCCGCATCCCTGTTCGCGCGCAAAATCGACGGTCAACCCCGCATAGCCGAGCACATTGACGTTCGGCAGATCCTCGAGCACGCGGCGCGCGAGATCGACGCGCGTTTCCATCTGAAAGAGCGGCGCCTTGCCCGGATTCGCGGCTATGCCGACGACCACGCGGTCGAAGATCCCGGCCGCGCGGCGCACCAGATCCTGGTGGCCATTCGTGATCGGATCGAAGGTGCCGGGATACACCGCACTGCGTTTGGGATTCACGTCGGTCCGCCTCCGGCAGCCATTCGCTGCGCCAGATGATACCCGACGGCGCCCGCGCGCCCCGACCGATGCAGGTTCCAGGATTCAGGCAACGCGGGTGCGCCCGCCTTCGCCGGCGCCTCGAGATAGATGAATGCCTCCGGCTCGAGCCAGCCGCGTGACTCGAGTGCGTGCATGGCGTTGGCCAGCAAACCGGAGCCATAGGGCGGATCGACGAACACGATGTCGAACGGCGCCGCCGGGCCCGCAAGCCACGCGGCAACGTCGGCCTGGTGCACGGTCGCCCTTCCGCGCGCCAGGAGCGCCGCGGTCTCGCCGAGCTGCTGTGCCGCATCGCGCTGCCGCTCCACGAATGTCACGGTGGCGGCGCCACGCGACAGGGCTTCGAGACCGAGCGCGCCGCTGCCGGCAAACAGGTCGAGGCAGCGGCTGCCGGCGATCACGGGCGCGAGCCAGTTGAACAGCGTTTCGCGCACGCGGTCGGGTGTCGGCCGCAGACCCTCGACGCCCGGAAAACGGATCTTTCGTCCACGCCACTCGCCGCCGATGATACGCAGCAGGCCAGTGTTTTTTTGCAGCGCATTGTTGCGCGGGGCCGCACGAACTCGACGCATCGCCTGCCGCCAATCCCTTAGACTGTTGATCGAGCCCGACTGGGCATGGGCCCGGCCGGGATGAAACGAGCGCGATGATACGCGCACCGATCGCGGACCACATTTGCCGGAGCCTCAGACATGAGCATTCGTTTCGCCGCCATCCTGACCGCCGCGTTTGTGGTCGTCAGTGCGGCCGGGCCTGCGGGCGCGGCCCTGCTGGAGCCTTGAGCGAGATCACTGCCGGGAAAACCGGCGGTTTTCTTGCCCGCCTGCGCACAAGCGTCAACCGCGGCACGTCGTGGGTCTCGGATCTCCTGCCCGGCCGGGAGATCGATGCGGCACTGCTCGAAGAACTCGAGTCGCGGCTGCTGGTCGCCGACGTCGGCGTCGAAGCGACCGAATCCATCCTGTCCGACCTGCACCGCAAGGTTGCGCGCAAGGAACTGCGTGATGCGGATGCACTGCTCGCGGCGTTGCGCGCCTCGCTGATCGCGATCCTGCAGCCGGTCGAGCGCCCGCTCGAAGTGGATCGCAATCGCAAGCCATTCGTAATCCTCGTGGTCGGCGTCAATGGCTCCGGCAAGACCACCACGATCGGCAAGCTCGCGCGGCGTTTGCAGGGTGAGAATCTCTCGGTGATGCTCGCGGCCGGCGATACGTTTCGCGCGGCGGCGGTTGAGCAGCTCGCCGTCTGGGCAAAGCGCAACTCGGTGCCGATGGTCTCGCAGGCCACCGGCTCGGATCCCGCCGCCGTGGTGTTCGATGCGCTGCAGTCGGCAAAGGCGCGAGGCACAGACGTCCTGATCGCCGACACCGCCGGCAGGCTGCACACGCAGACCCACCTGATGGACGAACTCGCGAAAATTTCCCGCGTGCTCCGACGGCAGGATCCCGATGCGCCGCACGAAGTGCTGCTGGTGCTGGACGCGGGCCTTGGCCAGAACGCGCTCCGGCAAGCCGAACAGTTCCAGAAGGCGATCGGCGTCACCGGACTCGTCGTGACGAAACTCGACGGCACCGCGAAAGGCGGCATCGTCGTCGCCATCGCGCGCCGCTTTGGCTTGCCGATCCGCTTCGTCGGAGTTGGCGAACAGGTCGAGGATTTCGGTATCTTCGACGCTCGGGCCTATGTCGACGGACTGCTGAGGCCCGCCGCCGGGGACGTTGCGTGATCCGATTCGACCGGGTTTTCAAGCGCTATCCAAACGGTCGCGAGGCCCTGTCGGAGATTTCGTTCGATCTCGCGCCGGGCGAGATGGCCTTCCTGACCGGTCATTCGGGCGCCGGCAAGAGCACGGTGCTGCGCCTGATCGCCCTGCTCGAGCGCCCGACCCGCGGACAGGTCACCGTGCACGGCCGCAACACCGGCACCCTGCGCCGCGGCGCCATTCCGGCGTTCCGGCGTCTGGTCGGCGTCGTGTTCCAGGACCATCGCCTGCTGGACGACCGTCCCGTCTTCGACAACGTCGCGCTGCCGCTCGCGATCGCGGGCGTTCCGCGGCGCGAGATGGACAAGCGCGTCCGCGCCGCGCTCGACCAGGTCGGTCTGCTCGGCAGGGAGCGCTCGTTTCCGCTGGAGCTTTCAGCCGGGGAACAGCAGCGCGTCGGCATCGCGCGCGCGGTGATCACGAAACCCCCGGTCCTGATCGCCGACGAGCCGACCGGCAATCTCGATCCGGATCTCGCGCTCGAGGTCATGAACCTGTTCCAGCGATTCAACTCGGTCGGCGTGACCGTGATGGTCGCGACCCACGACGTGCACCTGCTCGAGCGCTTTCGCGTCCGGCGCATCCATATCGAGCAGGGCCGGATAGCGAGCAATCCCCATGTCGCCGCCTGAAGAACTGCGCGCCATCCGCCCGCCTGTGGTCCCGCGCGGCATCGGCGGCGCCGCGTCGATCTGGGGCGAGCGGCATGCGCAGTCGCTCGTCGGATCACTCGGCCGGCTCGCGCGCCAGCCCTTCGCGACCGCGCTCACCATCGTCGTGATCGGCATTGCGCTCGCGCTGCCCGCCGGGCTGTATCTGCTGGTCGCCAACATGCGCGCGGTGACCGCGGATCTCGGTGACACGGTGCAGCTCTCCGTTTTCCTGCGCCAGACGACGACGCCGGAACAGGCGCGGAAGGTCTCGGACGCGATCAGGGCGCGTGTCGAGGTGGAATCGGTCGTACTGGTGAGCCCCGACGAGGGCCTGGCGGAGTTCCGCGAGCTGTCCGGCATCGGCGAAGCCCTGCAGGCACTCACCGAGAATCCGCTGCCCTGGGCCGTGAAGCTCAGGCCCGCGCCGCCGCACGATTCGGCGACCGCGCTCGAAGCGCTGGCAGCGGAATTGCGCAAGATCGAGGAAGTGGAACTCGTCGAGGCCGACACGGCCTGGGTGCGGCGCCTGCACGCGATCCTGGACACGCTGCGCCAGCTCGCCCTGCTCGCGGGGGCGGTGCTTGCCGCTGGCGTTCTCGCCATCGTCGGCAATACGATTCGCCTGGAGATCAACAGCCGTCGCGCGGAAATCGAAGTGACGAAGCTCGTCGGCGGCAGCAATGCGTTCGTGCGGCGGCCGTTCCTGTACTCGGGATTCTGGCAGGGTCTCGGCGGCGGCGTGCTGGCCGTCGGCTTGATCGCGCTCGGCTTGTACCTGCTGGCGCCGCCGGTTTCCCGACTTTCGGCTGCCTACGGCTCGGAATACGTGCTGGCGGGCCTCGCGGCCAGCGAGTGGTTCCTGCTGGTCGGCGGCGGCGCCCTGCTCGGCCTCCTGGGCGCCTGGCTGGCAGCGGCGTATCACTTGCACCGCATCGAGCCACGCGCATAATTATTTGTTTTTGAAAGTCTTTTCCTTCACCAGTGGGGCGAACTTGCCCGGGTGTTAGCACTCTATAAGCGTGACTGCTAACATCTCTATCCGGAGGTAAACGGCATGACTGGTACGGCGATCGCGCTCCCGAATTCATCCTTGGCTGTGACCGGCCCGCTCGGCAGCCTTGATGCGTACATCTCGCAGGTGTCCGCGATCCCGATGCTGAGCCGCGAAGACGAAATGGCACTTGCGCGGCGCTATCGGGATGACGACGACCTGGATGCGGCGCGGGATCTCGTGATGTCTCATTTGCGCTTCGTCGTACACATCGCACGGGGCTACCTCGGATACGGGCTACCGGTCGGCGACCTGATCCAGGAAGGAAACGTCGGCCTGATGAAGGCGGTCAAGCGCTTCGATCCCGATATGGGCGTTCGGCTCGTCAGTTTTGCCGTCCACTGGATCCGCGCCGAGATTCACGAGTATGTGATCCGCAACTGGCGCCTGGTGCGCGTGGCGACGACCAAGGCGCAGCGCAAGCTGTTTTTCAATCTCCGGCGCATGAAGAAGAACCTCGCATGGCTGTCGGACACCGAGGCGCGCGCGGTCGCGACCGAGCTCGGGGTCGAGCCCGGCGAAGTGCGCGAGATGGAACAGCGCCTGTCCTCGCGTGACCTTTCATTCGATCCCGGGCCGGACACGGACGACGAGGAAGGCATCGTTTCGCCGTCGCTGTATCTCCCTTCCGCCGAACTGGACCCGGCCACCGCCATCGAGAATGAACAGTGGGACGGTGCCGTAGCGAAGTCCTTGTCGGCGGCAATCAGCACGCTCGACGACCGCAGCCGCGCCGTCGTCCGGGCGCGCTGGCTCGCCGAGGAAAAACGCACGCTGCAGGACCTGGCCGACGACTATGGCGTTTCCGCTGAACGCATCCGCCAGATCGAGTCGGCGGCCATCAAGAAGCTTCGCGCCGCAATGACCTCTTGAAAGCGGTCGCATCCCTTTGATTCGCGGGCCGCGGACGGGTGACGAGCGAACGAATGTCCTTGTCTTCTGAGTGAGCGAGCCAGCCCGGCTGCGGCCGGTGAATCAAAGGGATGCGACCCCTTTTAGACGGCGGACTGGACGGCGGCGGCCACCGCCTGGTGAACGTCGCGATTCAGCGCATCGGGCACGAGGTCGTCCCCGGAGGCCTGGGCCGCGATGCTCCGCGCCGCGGCGATGAGCATTGCATCAGTGAAGCACTTCGCGTTCGCGGCGAGCGCTCCCTTGAACAGCCCCGGGAAAGCCAGCACGTTGTTGATGCCCTTCCCGTCCGCGGCAAACGCCGCGCCATGCTGCAGCGCGAGCGCCGGCTCGATCTCGGGATCCGGATTCGACAGCGCCAGGATGATCTGGCCCTTGCGTACCATGCCGGGCTTGATCAGACCTTTGGCGCCCGTGGTGGCGATGACGACGTCGCATTTCTGCATGATCTCGCCAAGCGATACCGGCTCGCCGCCCATCGAAACGAAGCGCCTTACCGCGGCCTCGTCGAGGTCGGAACCCAGCACGCGCTTCAGTCCGGCGTGCATCAGCAGACGCACGATGCCGATGCCGGCCGCGCCGAGTCCGATCTGACCGATCACGCTTTTGCCCAGGTCCATCCCGGCGCGCCGCGCCGCATTGAAGGTCGCGGCCAGCACCACGACCGCCGTGCAATGCTGGTCGTCGTGCATCACCGGCTTCTCGAGCCGCGCGCGCAACTCGTCCTCGATCTCGAAGCAGGCAGGCGCCGCGATGTCCTCGAGCTGGATCGCGCCGAAGCCGGAGGCGATCGCGCAGATGTGGTCGACGCACTTGGCCGGGTCCGTCTCGTCGAGCAGGATCGGCATCGCGTTGATGTCGACGAGCGAGGCGAACAGGGCGGCCTTTCCCTCCATGACCGGCAGCCCCGCGAGCGCCCCGATGTTGCCGAGGCCCAGCACGGCCGTGCCATTCGTCACGATCGCAACCGTGCTGGCAAGCCCGGTATAGGCGCGTGCCTGTTCCGGGTCCTTGCGGATCGCGAGGCAGACACGGGCGACGCCGGGCGTATAGACATCGCGCAGGATCTGCTGCGTATTGATCGGCATCGCCGGCACGACGCGTATCTTGCCGCCGCGGTGCCGGTCGAACACGCGGTCCGACTTGCCGACGAAGTGCGCGAGGGGCAGCGCGTCGATCCGCTCGTAGAGGCTGCGATCGGTCTCCTCGTCCATCTCGAGCGTGATTTCCCAGAGCGTCCGGCCCTGCTCGCGGCGGATGGCCTGCAGGTGATCGATCGTGAGCCCGGCCTCCGCGATCACGAGCAGCACCTTTGCCAGGCTGCCCGGCTGGTGCACCGTCTCGATCATCAGGATCTCGGGAATCTTCACGCGCGCCCCCTGGCCGCCCGCGGCCGTGACCGCCGCATGGTAAACCACCGTGAGAAGGGTGTGATCGGTGATAATCTTCGCGTTTAGCCGGCCCCCGCCGGCATCCGATACGTTCAATCGAGGGGTACTCGTCATGATCTCCATCAAGAACCTCGGCGCTGCGTTGGCGTTCGCAGCCCTGATCGGCCTGGCCGGCTGCGCCAGCCAGAAGGAGCCCGCGGAACAGGCGATGGCTGAACTCGAGGAGTCGCTGAAAACCTCCGGCGCCGAAATCCAGAAACAGCTCCCCGAGCGCTTTGCCGAAATCGAAGCAAAGGTCGCCGAGCTGCGTACGTCCATGGAACAGAAGTCCTACGGCGACGTGGTCACCGGTGCGGCGGAAGCGAAAGCCGACATCAAGCGCGCTGTCGCCGACGGCCGAGTCGCCCGCGCCCAGAACCAGGTGAAGATGGAAGCGGAATGGGAAGAACTGATGGAATCGATGCCGAAGATGATCGCGGCCATCGACAAGAAGATCGCGGCCCAGGGCCGCAAGCCGCCGAAAGGCATGGAAGGCGACGCGTGGAAGCAGCTCGTCGACTCCTATGACGCCGCCCGGGACGCCTGGGGCGCGACGGCAGCCGGCATGAGGAAGGAAACTTTCGAGGCGACGGTGCTGGCCGGCCGCGACGCGAAAGCGACGATCGCCGGCGTCATGGAATCGCTCGAACTCGAGGCCTCTTGATTCCATGAAGACCCTGACAGGAATCGTCGCAATGGCCGCGGTCGCAATCGCGGCCGCGGCCTGTTCCCAGAAAGAGCCGGCGCAGGATGCGATTTCGGCGGCTGAAGGCGCCCTCGCCGCGGTCTATGAGGACGCGCAGAAATACCTGCCGGAGCGCTATGCCGAAGTGAAAGCCCAGCTCGAAGCGGGGCGCAAGGCGCTCGACGAAGAGCGCTACCCGGAAGCCATCGCCGCCGTGAAAGACGTGCCTGCCCATGCAGAAGCGCTGTCGAACGAGGTCGTTGCCGCAAAGCAGCAGAAGCTCGCTGAGCTGAATGCCGAATGGGCGCGCCTCTCGGGAAGCCTGCCGGGACTGCTGACGAACATCGGCGCGCGGCTGAGCGAGCTTGGCGGCATGCGCCAGTTGCCTTCCGGCATGGACAAGCAGGTGCTCGACGAGGCCAATGCCGCCTACGCCAGCGCCCGTTCCGCCTGGGACGAGGCCGGCACCGCATTCTCCGCCGGCGATCTCGAGACCGCGGTCGCCAGGGGGCGCGACACCGAAGGGACCGCGCAGGATCTCGTGGCGCGTCTCGGCCTGCAGGCCGCCTGAAACCGGGAGTCGCGAGGATGGCAACCGCAGCCGACCGCCCGATGCCGCGCGAAGCCGCCCGCACGGGGCTCGACAAGCTCGATCTGTTCGACGTCGGTTCCTCGCTCACGGAAGACGAACGGATGGTGCAGGAGGCGGTCGCGCGTCTTGTCGACGACAAGGTCCTGCCGGTCATCCAGAAACATTTCGAGGACCACACGTTTCCGCGCGATCTCATCCCGGAGGTGGCCGCCCTGGGATTGCTCGGCAGTTCCATTGAGGGTTATGGCTGCGCCGGCATGAACGCAGTGTCCTACGGCCTCATCTGCCAGGAACTCGAGCGCGGCGACTCAGGCATCCGCAGCTTCGTGTCGGTGCAGTCGAGCCTTTGCATGTACCCGATCCATGCCTTCGGCAGCGAAGCGCAGCGCGAAAAGTTCCTGCCGCGCATGGCGACCGGCGAGTTGATCGGGTGCTTCGGTCTGACCGAACCCCACGGCGGCTCCGATCCCGGGAATATGAAGACCCACGCGAAGCGACGCGGCCGCGACTGGGTGCTGAATGGCGCCAAGATGTGGATCACGAATGCGCCGATCGCGGACCTCGCGATCGTCTGGGCGCGGACCGAGGAAGGTATCCGCGGCTTCATCGTCGAGAAAGGCATGCGTGGCTTCGCGGCGCCCGAGATCGAGCGCAAGTTCTCTTTGCGCGCCTCGTCGACCGGTGCGCTCTACTTCGAGGATGTAGTCGTGCCCGAGGACAACATGCTTCCCGGCAGCACGGTCGGGCTCAAGGCGCCGCTTTCCTGCCTGACGCAGGCTCGCTTTGGCATCACCTGGGGCGTCATCGGGGCGGCGCAGGCCTGCCTCGCGCAATTGCTCGACTACACGCAGACACGCGTGCTGTTCAGCCGGCCGCTTGCGGCAAACCAGGCGATCCAGATCCGTCTCGCGGCAATGGCCCGGGGCATCACCGGCGCGCAGCTGATGTCGCTGCAGCTCGGCCGCCTGAAAGACGCCGGCCGCATGCACCCGTCGCAGGTCTCGCTCGCCAAGTGGAACAACTGCCGCATGGCGCTGGACATCGCGCGCGACGCGCGCGACATGCTGGGCGGCTCAGGTATAAGCGCCGAGTACGTCCCGATCCGGCACGCCCTCAATCTCGAGAGCGTGATCACGTATGAAGGCACCGAGACGATCCACCAGCTCACGATCGGCCGCGAGCTGACCGGTATCAACGCCTTCTAGAAACGCGCAGGCAGTCACAAAATCGCCGGTTCGCAGCCGCTTCAGGCTGCGTTCAGCCACACCTTGCCTACACTGTCCGCGAGCCTGCCCAACCCCGGAATTGCAGGCGGCCTGGAGTGATCATGAAGCGACACCGCACACTGCTTGCAACGATGAGCCTGCTCGTGAGCGCTGCCGTCATCGCACCGGCTGCGTTCGCCGATCCGCCGCCGCACGCGCCGGCTCACGGCTGGCGCAAGAAGCACGACCCCTACTACGTAGGCTACACCGGCCGTCAATGGGCGGACGACTATGGCATCCGCCAGGGCCGCTGCGACCGGGACCGCAGCCATCTGGCGACCGCGGTCGGCGCGGTCGCGGGCGGAGTGATCGGTGCGGAGGTCGCGAGCGACGAAAACAAGCTCATTGCGATCCTCGCCGGCGCGGCGATCGGTGCCGTGATAGGCAACGAGATCGACAAGGAACTGGACGATGACGACCGTCGCTGCTTCGGGCATTCGCTCGAGCTGCTGGAGGACGGGCGGCGGGTCCAGTGGGACGGGGCACGCTCCGGCATGCTCTACACGCTGACGCCGGCTGGCCGCTTCGAGAGCGACGGTCGCGTTTGCCGCCGATTCACGCTGGAGCGTGATTACAGCGGCAAGCAGATCAGGAAACAGGCCAGCGCCTGCCGTTACGGCGAAGGCGAGTGGCGGATGAAAAAGGCCTGATCGCCCTGCCTTGATTCTGCGCGGCGGCTTTATTGCCGCCGCGCGGACCGTTACGCTGCACTCCCAGGGAGGCAGCATGAAAAGAACAGCGGCGTCGCTTGCGCGCCACGCACTCGAACAGCTCGGTATCCGCTATACGTTCGGCATTCCGGGCGTCCACAACACCGAGCTGTACGACCAGTTGGGCGCATCGGAATCGATCACGCCGGTGCTGGTCGCGCATGAGGGCGGCGGCGCATTCATGGCCGATGCGATCAGCCGCACCGGCGCGGGAGTGGGCACGCTCCTGATCGTGCCCGCTGCCGGCGTCACGCACGCGGCGAGCGGAATCGGCGAGGCCTTCCTCGATGGAATCCCGATGCTCGTGATCGCAGGCGGTATCCGCCGCGATCTCGGCCGCGCCTACCAGCTGCACGACATGGACCAGCACGCGCTGCTCGCACCCATCACGAAAGGTCGCTGGCGTGTGGAGCGCCATGCCGATGTCGTCCCGGTGATCTATGAGGCCCACCGGCTCGCGATCTCCGGCGAGCCCGGCCCGGTATTCGTCGAGATTCCGGTCAACCTGCAGCTCATGCCGGGCGACGCCGGCGACATCCCCGAATATCAGCCCCCGCCGGCCGCCGGGCATCGCGCTGACGATGCCGCGTTCGCGCGCGCGGCGGAACTGCTGCGAACCGCAAAGCATCCGGCGATCTTCTGCGGCTGGGGCGCGGTGAATGCCGGTCGCGAATTGAAGGCGCTGGCCGAGCGGCTCGGTGCACCGGTCGCAACCACGCTGCAGGGCCTGTCGTCGTTTCCCGCGAATCACCCGCTGCATGCCGGTTTTGCACTCGGCCCTGCGGCAGTGCCCGCATCCGAGAATGCGTTTCGCGATTGCGACTGCCTGCTCGCCGTCGGCACGCGCTTTGCGGAGATCCCGACCGGCAGCTATGGCTATGAGCCGCCTGCCAACCTCATCCATGTGGACATCAATCCGAACGTGTTCGGCGCCAACTACCCGGCGGCGGTCACGCTGGAAGGAGATTCCCGGTCGGTTCTCGCGACACTGGATGCGCTTCTCGCCACGATGCCTGCCGCAGCCGCGCGCCGCGATGCGGTCGCCGCGCAGATCGCCGCGGACAAACGCGACTACCGGGACCAGTGGCTCGCGCACGATCCGAAAGGCCGGGTGAATCCGCAGCGTTTCTTCGATGCGTTGCGCCGCCAGCTCCCGGATGACGGCATCGTCGTAGCCGACGACGGCAATCACACCTTCCTGACCGCCGAGCTGATGCCGATCCATGCGCCCCGCGCATTCTTCTCGCCATCGGATTTCAATTCGATGGGCTACTGCATCCCGGCCGTCATCGGCGCCAAGCTCGCGTGCCCGGACCGGACCGTCGTCGGCATCGTCGGTGACGGCGCGGTACGCATGACCGGCCTCGAGATGGCGACGGCAGTCGCGCAGAAAACCGGTGTCGCCTGGTTCGTGTTCAATGACGGCGAGCTTGCGCAGATCGCCCAGGCCCAGCAGACGCCGTACAACCGGAAGACCTGCACCGTCCTGCCCGAACTCGACTTCGAGGCGCTGGCACGCGCCAACCGGGTGGCTTACCGCGCGATGCGAAATGACGCGGAAGTGGACCGCGTGATGCAGGAAGCGCTGGCCTCCGCTGCCGCCGGCGAGCCGATACTCGTTGACGTCCGGATCGATTACTCCAGGCGCACTCGATTTACCGAAGGCGTCATCCGCACCAATCTGAAGCGCTTCGGACTGGCCGACCAGGCGCGGCTTGTCGGTCGCGCCCTGTGGCGGCGCCTGACTGGCTGATCACCCGGAAACCGGCACGCAGTCGACGCCGCGGGACTTGAGGTTCGCGCAGAGTTCGCGAGCCGCCGGTTCGGTGAGTGGGCCCACGCGAAGACGCCACAGCGGCGCCGCGCCGGCGGCGGGCGCGGTCACCTGCCAGCCCCGACCCTCGAGCAGTTCCGCATGATCGCGCAGCAGGCGCGCGAGATCCGTCCGGGCGGCCGATTCGTTCGAGTACGCGCCCAGTTGTGCCGCATGGCCGCTGATCGGCGCCGCCGGCACTATCGGCGCAAAGTCTGCAAGCTCGCGCCGCGCCTCGGGAGCGTGCCGCCCCTCCGGCCACGCGGCGAGGTAGCGCTGCCAGGCCTCGGGCGCGCGCACGCGCTCCGCGAGAGCCCATGCCTCGGCCTCGCGCAGCTCGAGGATCCGCGCACGCGCCTCGGCGGAATGCGCGCCAGCGGGAAACCGGCCGAGGTATTCCTCATAGGCGGTGACGGAGTCGCGTTCTGCCGCCTGGCGCCAGCCCGTCTCCTGCCGGCTGCAGCCGTTGGTCATCGTTGCGGCAAGAAAAGCGACGACAATCCACTTCGAACGCAATGCACACCTATAATCGCGGCTTCGGAACGGAGCGACATTGACGCCACCGTGGACCCGGCCGGATAGTCCCGAGATCGTCGCACACCGTGGCGACGCCGAACACTTTCCCGAAAATACGCTGCCGGCGCTCGAGTCCGCCTGGAAAGGCGGCCTGCGGCACGTCGAGTTCGACGTACAGGTCTCCGCCGACGGCGTGCCCTATCTGCTGCATGACGCGAGCCTGGATCGCACCACCCACGCGACCGGCGACCTGCGCCTCATGACATCCGGCCAGCTCGACGGCGTCGATGCCGGCGAGCCCGCGCGCTTTGGCCGACGCCACAACGGCACTCGCCTGCCCCGGCTTTCGGCCGCGGCCGAACTGATGGCCGGTCTGCCCGACGCGCGCGCCTTCGTCGAAATCAAGCGCGCGAGCCTCGTGCACCACGGGCACGCACTGTGCATCGAAAACATCCTGGCCGCGCTCAATGGCGTGCTCGACCGCTGCGTCGTCATTTCATTCGATTCACTGGCCTGCCGGCTCGCGCGCGCGGCGCGCCTTCTCCCGGTGGGCTGGGTGCTGGAAGGCGAACCGGCATCGCAACTGGCAGCACTTGAGGATCTGAGGCCCGAGTACGTATTCTGCGACTACCAGCGGCTCACCGGCGAGTCTTCCGTGCCCGGCGGGTCGTGGATCTGGGTCGTTTACGAAGTCGACAGCGCCCGGCAGGCGCGCGGGCTGCTGCGTCGCGGCGTCGCGATGGTCGAATCGATGGCGCCGCTTAGCCTGCGCAATGCACTCGCGACCACATCCGGCGTATCCGCATGAGCGGCGACGTGTACGTCGCGATCGACCAGGGCGGACATGCGACACGTGCGACGGCGTACGACGCCGCAGGCACGCTCGAAGGCGCCGCATTCGTCACGATCGCGACGCAACACAACGCACTCGGGCATGTCGAGCATGATGCCGATGAGATCGTCGCGAGCGTCACGACGGCACTCGCGGAACTCGCGGAACTCGTGCCGGTCGCCCGATGGGCCGCGGCCGGGTTCGCAGTGCAACGCTCGAGCCTGGTCTGCTGGGATGCCGCGGACGGCAGGCCCCTGTCGCCGTGCATCTCCTGGCAGGACCGGCGCAACGCCGCCTGGCTGCAGGCACTGTCGCGGAGGGCCGCCGAAATCCACGAACTCACCGGTCTGCCGCTGTCGCCGCACTATGGCGCAAGCAAGCTGCGCTGGTGTCTCGACCATCTGCCGGCGGTCCGCGCCGCTGCGTCGCGGGGCGGCCTGTCCGCGGGCCCGCTTGCGAGCTACCTGCTGCATCGGCTGCTCGAAGGACGGCCGCTGCTCGCCGATGCCGCGACCGCCGCGCGCACCCTGCTGTGGTCGCCGCACGAGCGGGACTGGTCGGATGAGCTGCTGACCCTCTTCGGTATTCCCCGCGGCATCCTCCCGCGCGCCGTCGGCACCGGCGGGGATTTCGGCATCCTCATATGCGGCGGCCGGCGGATACCGGTCGTCGCCTGCAATGGGGACCAGTCGGTGGTTCCGTTCGCGGCCGGAAAACTCGATCCGGCTGCGGCCTACGTGAATCTCGGCACCGGTGCATTCGTGTTGCGCCCGAGCGGAGCCGCACTGCGCGCCGCACCGCTCCTGACCAGCGTCATCCGCGCGGACGCCGGCAACTATGACTTCGTGCTCGAGGGATCGGTCAACGGAGCCGGCGCAGCGCTGTCATGGCTCGAGCATCACCAGGGCGCGGCTGCCGATCGCATGCTGTCACTGCTCGACGACGCTGAATTGACAGATGACTCTGCGCCGTTCTTCCTGAATGGCGTCGCCGGTCTCGCCTCGCCGTTCTGGCGGCCGGATTTCGAGTCCCGCTTCGTCGGCGAGGGCTCGGATCTGCAGCAGTGCCGCGCCGTACTCGAGAGCGTTGCATTCCTGATCAAGGCAAATCTCGACGAGATGGATGCCCATCTGCCGCCACTTTCCCGGCTCGTTGCGAGCGGCGGACTCGCGGAGAACCGCATGCTGTGCCGGATGCTCGCCTGTCTTGCGGAAGAGCCAGTGGACCGGTCGAGCGATCGCGAGGCGACCGCGCGCGGCCTCGGATTCCTGGTTGCCGGTGAACCGGCCGGGTTTGCGTGCCCGCCGACGACGCGCTTCGAGCCGGAACCGGACCAGCTGCTGCTGGTACGTTACCTGAAATGGCTCGACCTGATGCGCGAGGCAACCCGCGCCTGATCGCTAGTCCCGATCCAGCGTCGTCAGGATCGTCCGGTCGATCCAGCTCGGCCCGGCAAGCGCGTCCATGAATCCGCAATGGCCGCCGCGCGGCGTCAGTACGATCCTGAGCGGGTCGGGCCGCGCAAGCCGGTCCAGGTCGCGGGTCAGGATCATCGGATCGTCGGCGGAGGTGATGAGCTGGGTCGGCGCTTCGAGCCCGGCGAGCGCCTCGCCCGTGATCGCGTACCCGCGGAGATAGGTCTCGAGGTCCGGATAGTCCGTGTACTTCCGAACCATGCGCCCGGTCATCGCGGTCAGCGACGGATCCGCCATCAGCTCGCCGAAATCGTAGGTGTCAGGCCAGGCCGCCTGCTTGGCGCGCAGCGACCGCCGCCACTTGAACAGGAAATAGTGCCGGTAGATCGCCGGGCCCGATTCGAGCGCTTCGAGAGTGGTCGCCGGGTCGAGCACCGGGCAAACGGCCACGATGCGCTTGATCCGGATGCCCGCTTGCGGCGCCCGCGCGCCGACGCGCAGCCAGAAATTCGCGCCCAGCGAGAATCCGGCGAGCGAAAGCTCCGATTCCGGAAACTGCGACTGCAGGCACTGGACGGCGCCGGTCACTTCTTCGATGCGGCAGGAATGGAACAGTTCTTCGTTCAGCGCATGCGTTCCGCCGTGGTCACGCAGGTTCAGGCGCAACACCGAGAATCCCCGGTCGTGCAGCAGCTGCGCGGCCGACAGCATGTACAGCGAATCGGCACTGCCCTCCCAACCGTGCAGCAGCACCGCGAGCCGGCGCGGACCGGAGCTCCGGGGTCGCGGCGGTTCGGCCAGCCACCCCATCAGGCGGACCCCCTGACCGCAGTCGAGAACGAGTTGCGTGCTCGCCGCGACGACGTTGCGCGCGCGTCTTTGGATCAAGGCGCGCCTGAGGGGCAGGCTCGGAAAAACCGATTGCAGATGCCGGTTGGCGAGCCAGGCCGGCGGCAGGAACTCGGCGATCGCGTCAGTCAACGGTGATCTGCGTCGCCCCGGGCAGGCTCGTCACGAACTCCGCTCCCATCAGGCGCGCCGGCGTCGTGAAGCCCGGAGTGACGTCTCCCTGCAGCAGCCGCCGCGCAATCGCGACCGCCGCGTCGGTCGTTACCGTGTAGCCATTCGGGACGCGCAAACGCGCAGTCAGCGTGCGCCCCGTGGCATTCCGCACTTCGCCCCAGATCAGCACCGGCGTCCGGTCGCGTTCCGCTGCCGTCGGCCCGGGAGCGCCCTTGCGTATGCGCCACTTCATGAACGCCTGCACCGGCCGGCGGCGCAGCAGCCAGCCGAAACGGCCGAGCCGCCGCAGATTCGCGAGCGCCGCCGGCGAAACCGGTATGTACACCTCGATGTTCGGAATTCCGGTCGTATGCCAGGCCGTGCTGACATCTCCCCAGGGGATCGCGGTTGCCAGTTTCTCGCCGCCGCCGAAATCAATGCGGCGCGCCCGGGATCCAAGCGGTATGCGAATGAGCCTGCCGTCTTCTCGCACGCGGCTGCCATTGCCCAGACCCTCGACGCTCGTCGAGGCCGTGCCGCGGCTCAGCGCGCTGCGGCTGTCGAAGCCGAGCGCGATCTGCTGCGCATCCGGCATCGCCTGCGCGAGCGTCAGCGCGACGCAATCGGTCGGCACAACGTCGAAGCCGACACCGGGACAAACGAGCACGCCGGCTTTGCGCGCCGCCGCATCGTGGCTGGATCCCAGCTCGAAAACGTCGATCTCGCCGGTGATGTCGGTGTAGTGGACGCCCGAGGCAATGCAAGCGTCCATCATCGGCGCCGCGGTAGCCGAGAACGGACCGGCACAATGGATCACGACGCGGCAGCCGCGCAGGCCCTCGGCGACCGCGGCCGGATCCTCGAGTCCGAATACGCGGAATTCAGAGGAAAGTTCGCGGGCAAGCCTGCCGACGGCCGCAGCGGACCGGCCTGCGAGCACCGGGGCGAGCCCCAGCGCGGATGCGGCGCGGGCGATCAGTTCGCCCGTGTAGCCGTTTGCGCCGTAGATCAGCAGGCGCGTCGTCATCGCTCGATGACGCTGATCTCGATCCGGTTGTTGGACTGGGCCGCGGCATTCCACTGACCGGCGGTCGCTTGATCGATCGCAGGATACGACACGGCGACGCGCTCCCGCGCACCCTGCACGAGTTCGAGCGCGATCGCGCCGTTCGTGCGCTTGCGCACCGAGGCGGCGAGATTGGCAAAGGCCAGGGGCTGGCGAGCGGCGCCAGCCTGCGAGTCGTCGTAAGGATTGCCAACCTGCTCGCACTGTGACGCCGGCGTGGACGGCGGCGCCAGCTCGTAACCCTGCTCGTCTGCGCTCGCGAGACAGAAGCTCCCGCCGAAAATCTCGACGCGAACCGTTCCCGAGATCGCCGCGCGTTCGAGTTGCGCGACGAGCGTGCGCACCACTTCGAGCCTCGCCGGCGCCAGCGGCTGCTCGCCAAACGGGATCGCGTGCACCGTCGGCTGCGGATCCTCGCCACCTGCCGCGAGGGTCGTCGGCGTGCGTTCGCTTGTCACCCGCCATTTTGCGATGGCCTGCGTCAGTGAATCGTTGGACGCGGTAACCGCTTCGAAGGCGCGCTCGGCATGCCGCGTCGAGGCAGCGGACTGCCAGTAGAGCGCACCGACGATCGCGAGCGCGACCAGCGCCGAACCGGCAGCGATCATCCAGCCCAGGGGACGCGCCGGCGGCGGTGCGGCGGCCGCCGCTGCGTCGGCGTCTTCGAGGTCCGGTTCCTTCGGACGCAGTTCCGAGAGGATGCGGTGCGTATGTGCCTCGAAACTCGAAACGATGAAGCGGCGGAGCTCGATGCTCTGTTCTTTCAGCATCGCCTCGACCATTGCGCGCACGCGCGCATCGGGTGACGGTGGCGGCGGCGGCGGCTGGACCTCGCCCTCCGGAGAAACGCCCGCCACCGCTTCCAGCTCGGACAGCCGGCCATCACGTCGCTCGGGGAGCAATTGCAGCTGGTACAGCGCCTTGGTGACGTCGATCGGACGGATCGACTTGGGCAGCACGCCGATGGCACCGGAGGCGCGGGCCTGGCCACCGTAGATCTCGCCTTCCTGTGAGGTGTACATCATGACCGGAATCGACGCGAGATCCGGATTCGCCTTGATCTCGCGCACCGCCTGCAGCCCGTCCATGCCGGGCATCAGGTGATCCATGAAGATGACGTCGGGGTGATGATCCTTCAGGTATTCGAGCGCGCTTTCAGCCGAATCGGCGGAATCGACCTCTATTCCGTACTTCTCGAGCATCCTGCTCAGTACGACCCTTGCCGACTTCGAGTCGTCGACGACCAGCGCGCGCTTGCCCGGCATCATTTGTCTCCCATCTGCTTTAAAGTCTAGCATTCCGGACGGCGGAGCCTGCATGCCGAATACGCAGCGTTGGCGGCTTGAACTCGAGGACGGCACGGTATCGCACGGATTCGGCTTCGGCGCCGGTCACGCCGTCGCCGGCGAGGTCGTTTTCAACACGGCCATGTCCGGATATGTCGAATCGCTCACTGATCCGTCCTACCGAGGGCAGATACTCGTCCTGACCTACCCGCTCGCCGGAAACTACGGCGTCCCGGCCCCGCGTGCGCGGGGCAGCATCGACGTCCCGTACGAATCGCCGCGCATCCAGGTGCAGGGGCTCGTCGTCCAGCATGTTGTCGAGGAGCCGAGTCATCATCTGGCGACGCGCTCACTCGGTGACTGGCTGCTGTCCGAATCGGTTCCCGCAGTAACGGGCATCGATACGCGCACGCTGACGCGGCGCTTGCGTGAGCACGGAACGATGCGCGGCTGGCTCGCGCCAGACGCGATGTCGCAGGACCAGGCACGGCGCGATGCCGACGAGCGTGACATGCATGGGGGAATTTTCCGCGAAGTCGCGCCACCGGACGTGGTGCGATATCCCGGCGGGTCACTCGACGTGCTGGTGATCGACGCGGGCGCGAAGGACAACATCGTCCGTTCGCTCTGCGCCCGCGGCGCGAGCGTCACGCGCGCGCCCTGGCATGCCGACCTGGCCCCGCTCGCCGAAAAGGCGGATGGCATCGTGATCGGTAACGGCCCGGGCGATCCGAAAGACCTGGGATCGCTGGTCGCGCAACTGCGCGGGATCATGGGCCGCTTCCGCCGTCCGCTCTTCGGGATCTGCCTCGGCAACCAGATCCTCTGCCTGGCCGCCGGCGGCGACACCGGCAAGCTGCCGTACGGCCATCGCGGCGTGAACCAGCCGGTGCGCGACTTGCTGACCGGCCGCTGCTACATCACGAGCCAGAATCATGGCTACGCCGTACGCGACAGCTCGCTACCCGCAGGCTGGCAGCCGTGGTTCGTCAACGTCAATGACGGTTCCAACGAAGGCATCCGCTCGGATCATGATCCGTACTTCAGCGTGCAGTTTCACCCGGAGGCGTCGCCGGGCCCCCAGGACACGGCGTTCCTGTTCGACGACTTCCTGCACCTTACGGGTTCGATGAAGGCATGAGCGATTGAACAGGCAGCCGAAGCCCGCAAAGCCGCGGCGCACGCTGGTGCTGGGGTCGGGCGCGCTTCAGATCGGCCAGGCCGGCGAATTCGATTACTCCGGTTCGCAGGCCATCAAGGCGTTGAAGGAGGACGGGGTCTACACGGTCCTCCTGAACCCGAACATCGCGACGATCCAGACGAGCGAAGGCATGGCCGACCGGCTGTACCTGCTCGCCGTCACGCCCGAAATTGCGGCCGAGGTGATCCGCAAGGAGCGCGTCGATTCAATCCTGCTGTCGTTCGGCGGTCAAACCGCCCTCAACTGCGGCATCGCACTTCAGGAGCGCGGCCTGCTCGAGGAACTCGGTGTCCGCGTACTGGGCACCCCCGTCTCGGCCATCCTCGACACGGAAGACCGCCAGCTCTTCGTCGACCGGCTCAACGAGATCGGCGTCAAGACCGCGCGCAGCACCGCCTGCGCTACGGCGGCCGAAGCGCGCCGAGCCGCGAACCAGATGGGATATCCGCTCATGCTGCGCGCCGGATTCGCGCTCGGCGGCAAGGGCAGCGGCATCGTGAGCCGCGCGTCGGAGCTCCCGGCGGCGTTGAAGCGCGCATTCTCCGGCGGCGCCAGGCAGGTGCTGGTCGAGGAGTACCTCGGCGGGTGGAAAGAGATCGAGTACGAGGTCGTGCGGGACGGCGGCGACAACTGCATCACCGTCTGCAACATGGAAAACCTCGACCCGATGGGCATCCACACGGGCGAGTCGATCGTCGTCGCGCCGTCGCAGACGCTGAATGACGAGGAATACCAGATGCTGCGGACGATCGCGATCCGCACGGTGCGGCATCTCGGCATCGTCGGCGAGTGCAATATCCAGTATGCGCTGAATCCGGACTCCGTCGATTACCGCGTGATCGAGGTCAATGCCCGCCTGTCGCGCTCGAGCGCCCTCGCGTCGAAGGCGACCGGTTACCCGCTCGCCTACGTCGCGGCGAAGATAGCGCTCGGCTACGACTTGCCGGAGATCCCGAACGGCATCACGAAAAAGACGACCGCGTTCTTCGAGCCCGCACTCGATTATCTCGTCTGCAAGGCGCCGCGCTGGGACCTCACCAAGTTTCACGGCGCGGTCAAGCAGATTGGCAGCGAGATGAAGAGTGTCGGCGAGGTGATGGCGATCGGCCGCACGTTTCCCGAGGTCATCCAGAAGGCGCTCAGGATGCTCGACATCGGCGTCATGGGCCTCGACCCGGGCGCATTCGAATTCGCTGATCTCGAGGAGGAACTCCGGCACGCGACGCCCCGGCGGATCTTCGGCGTTGCCAGGGCGCTCCGGGAGGGCATGAGCGTCGCGCGGATCCACGAGATCACCAATATCGACCCGTGGTTCATCCATGCAATGGTGCCGGTGGTCGACATGTTCGGACGACTGCGCGCGGACGGCACCGTGCTCGGTGCGGAGCTGCTGGGCGAAGCCAAGCGTCTCGGATTTTCGGACCAGGCCATCGACGACGGATTACGGCTGCCACCCGGCTCCGCGCGCGCCGCGCGGGCGGAGCACGGCCTGCGCCCCAGCTTTGCGCAGATCGACACGCTCGCCGCCGAGTTCCCGGCGGAGACCAATTATCTCTATTCCACCTACCACGCCACCGCCTCCGACATCGCACCAAGCGCACGCCGCAAGGTGATGGTACTCGGCGCCGGCGTCTACCGGATCGGCTCGAGCGTGGAATTCGACTGGTGCTGCGTCAATGCCGTCCAGACGCTGTCGGCCCTCGGTTACGAGACCATCATGGTCAACTACAACCCCGAGACCGTCAGCACCGACTACGACATCTGCGACCGGCTCGTGTTCGACGAGATCAGCCTCGAATCCGTACTCGACATCTACGAACGTGAAAAGCCGGAAGGCCTGATCGTCAGCATGGGTGGCCAGGTCCCGAACAACCTCGCGATGCGCCTGCATCGCGCGGGCGTCAGGATCCTCGGCACCGACCCGGAGAACATCGACCGCGCCGAGAACCGCCAGGTATTCAGCGCGCTGCTCGATCGCCTCGGCATCGACCAGCCGGCATGGCGCCATGTGACCGATGCGGGCTCCGCGGAACGCATCGTCCGTGAACTCGGCGGATTTCCGGTACTCGTGCGTCCGAGCTATGTGCTGTCCGGCGCCGCGATGAGCATCGCGCACGAGCCGAACGAGCTCGACCGGATCCTCGCGCGCGCCAAGCGGGTATCGCCCGATCACCCGGTCGTGGTCTCGAAATTCGAGACGCGCGCGCGGGAGATCGAGATCGATGCGGTCGCGGATCATGGCGAGCTCGTGCACTGGGCGATCAGCGAGCACATCGAGGATGCGGGCGTCCACAGCGGCGACGCGACGCTGGTGTTGCCGCCGCAGGGTGTTTACATCGCGACGATTCGCCGCATCCGGCGCATCGCCGCCGAGCTGGCCTCCGCGCTCGCGATCACCGGGCCATTCAACGTGCAGTTCCTCGCGAAGCACAACCTGGTCAAGGTGATCGAGTGCAACCTGCGCGCGTCGCGGAGCTTTCCGTTCGTGTCAAAAGTGACCGGCGTCAACTTCGCGGCCGAGGCCACCCGGCGGATGCTGGGCGTCCCGGGCGAGAGCCCGGTTGCGAGCCTCGAACTGGACCATGTCGGCGTGAAGGCGCCAATGTTCTCGTTCGGACGCCTGGCCGGCGTCGATCCGATGCTGGGCGTCGAAATGGCGAGCACCGGCGAAGTCGGCTGCCTCGGCGACGATCTCCAGGAAGCGCTGCTGCACGCGCTGCATGCGGCCGGCTTCCGCTATCCGGTGAAGGGCGTGCTGCTGTCACTCGGCCCGGTCGAAGACAAGTACTGGTTCGCCGACGAAGCACGGCTCATCCATGAACAGCTGCAGCTGCCGATCTACGCGACCGGCGGCACGGCGGAGGCGCTCACCGCCCTCGGCATCCCGTGCACGGCGGTCACGAAACAGCACGGCGACGGCAGGAGTGCGATGGAATTGATCGATGCCGGCGAAATCGACCTGATCGTCAACGTGCCGCGCGAATACGACGAATATGGCAGGCCGGACGGCTACCTGATCCGGCGCCGCGCGGTCGAGACCGGCACGCCATTATTCACCGACCTGCAGCTCGCGCGTGCGCTGATCGAAGCGCTGTGGCGTAAGCGCGGTGTCGAGCTGCCGATCCGGGCCTGGCAGGAATTCCTGCCCGCCACCCGTAACCGCTCGCGGTCCGATTGATCAGTTCTTCAGGCGGTATCCGGTGCGGAAAATCCAGGCGACCGTGACGATGCAGATCGCCAGGAACACGACGGTCATCGCCAGGCTGATGCCCACGCCCACATCCGACGCGCCGTAGAAGCTCCACCGAAACCCGCTGATCAGGTAGACGACCGGATTGAACAGCGTCACCGTGCGCCAGGCCGGTGGCAGCATGTCGATGGAATAGAACGCGCCGCCCAGGAACGTCAGCGGCGTCACCACCAGCATCGGGATCAGCTGCATCTGCTCCCAGTTCTTCGCCCAGATGCCGATGATGAAACCGAACAGGCTGAAGGTCACGGCCGTCAGCAGCATGAATGTCATCATCCAGAACGGGTGCAGTATCTGGATCGGCACGAAAAACGACGCCGTCGCCAGGATGATGAGCCCGAGCAGCACGGACTTGGTGGCGGCGGCGCCGACATACCCGAGCACGATTTCCCAGGCCGCCACCGGCGCCGACAGGATCTCGAAGATCGTGCCGGTGAACTTCGGGAAATGGATGCCGAACGATGCATTGGAGATGCTCTCGGTAAACAACGACAGCATGACCAGTCCCGGCACGATGAACGCGCCATAGCTGACGCCGCCCACTTCCGACATGCGGGAGCCGATGGCGGCGCCGAACACGACCACGAACAGGGCCGTAGTGATGACCGGCGTCAGCACGCTCTGCAGCAGGGTGCGCAGGAAACGGGCCATCTCGAACCGGTAGATCGCCCAGACGCCGTGGCGATTGAAGGCGAGCGGTTTCACTGGCGCGCCTTCCGGCCGACCAGGCTCACGAAGATCTCCTCGAGCGAACTTTCCTGTGTGTTCAGGTCCCGGTAATTGATGCCGAGCTGCTCGAGCCGGCGTAGCAGCGGCGCGACGCCCGTCTGTTCCACCGAGGCGTCGAACGTGAACTGCAGTTCGTGGCCGTTGGCGTTCAGCGCGAGCGGCCAGTCGCCGAGCTCGGGTGGAATCTCCGCCAACGGCTCCTGAAGCGTGAGCGTGAGCTGCCGCTTGCCGAGCTGCTTCATCAGGCGCGACTTCTCCTCGACGACCACCAGCTCGCCATGGTTGATGACACCGATGCGGTCCGCCATCTCCTCCGCCTCGTCGATGTAATGCGTGGTCAGGATGATCGTGACCCCCTGGTCGCGCATGCGCCTGACGAGGTCCCACATGTCGCGGCGAAGCTCCACGTCCACGCCCGCCGTCGGTTCGTCGAGGAACAGCACCCGGGGCTCGTGTGCCAGCGCCTTGGCGATCATCACCCGCCGCTTCATGCCGCCGGAAAGCGTCATCAGGATGTCCTCGCGCCGGTCCCACAGCGACAGGTCCCGCAGCACCCGCTCGATGTGCGCCGGGTCGGGCGCGCGGCCGAACAGGCCGCGGCTGAATGTCGCTGCGGCTTGCACGGTCTCGAATGCCTCGATCGCCAGCTCCTGCGGCACCAGGCCGATCTGCGCGCGTGCCGCGCGGTAGTCGCGCTCGATGTCGTGGCCGTTCACGAGCACCGTCCCGGATGTTTTCCGTACGATGCCGCAGACGATGCTGATCAGCGTCGTCTTGCCGGCGCCATTCGGGCCGAGCAGCGCGAATATCTCGCCCGGTCGGATCTCCAGCGACACATCCTTCAAGGCGTGCTGGCCGCTCGCGTACGTTTTCGTCAGGTTCGAGATGGAGATGACGGCCGGCATCGCGGCATTCTACAGCCGGCTCAGGCGAGCTCCGAAAGCCTTCGTTCCAGGTAGCGTCGCGCCGGCTCCTGCCGCGTCAGCTGGATGGCGCGGCGGTACGAGCGGCGCGCTTCCTCGGCGCGGCCGAGCCGCCGGCACAGTTCCGCACGGGCCGCATGCGCAGGCTGGTATTCCGGCAGCTCGCCGCGCGCCAGAATGTTCTCGATCAGCGCGAGCCCGGCGGCGGGGCCGTCGCGCATCGCTATCGCCGCCGCGCGATTGAGCTCGACGACCGGAGACGGCTCGATATCGAGCAACAGATCGTAGATGCCGGCGATTCGCCGCCAGTCGGTGGCCGCCGCGCTTGCAGCTTCCGCATGCGCCGAGGCAATCGCCGCCTGCAATATATAGGGACCGAAGCGCCGCGAGGCGAGCGCGCCCTGCACCAATGCCAGACCCTCCGTGATTTGCGCAACGTTCCACAGCGAGCGGTCCTGTTCGTCCAGCAGCACGATGTCGCCGTCGCCGGTCGTGCGTGCCTGGCGGCGCGAGTCCTGCAGCAACATCAGCGCCAGCAGGCCATTCGCCTCCGGTTCCGGCAGCAGCTCGACCAGCAGCCGGCCAAGCCGGATCGCCTCAGCCGACAGGTCGGCACGCGTCAGGGCGTCGCCGCTCGAGGCCGCATAGCCTTCGTTGAATACCAGGTAAACGACCCGCAGCACGGCATCAAGTCGCTCCGGCAGTTCCTGCTGCGACGGAATTTCGTACGGAATCCGCGCATCGCGGATCTTGGCCTTGGCGCGGACGATGCGCTGCGCGAGCGTCGGGGCGGGGATGAGGTAGGCGCTCGCGATTTCTTCGGTCGTCAGCCCGCAGACCTCACGGAGCGTCATCGCCACCTGCGTGTCCTGTGCGAGCGCCGGATGGCAGCAGGTGAATATCAGGCGCAGCCGGTCGTCCTCGACGACGTCGTCGGCCAGGCGCGCGGGATCGTTGGCGTCCTGGCCGGTCAGGTCCGCGACCGTGTCATATGACGCGTCGAACCGGGCATGACGGCGCATGGCATCGATGCCCTTGAAGCGGCCGGCAGAAACGAGCCATGCGCGGGGATTCGCCGGCATCCCGTCGCGTGGCCATTGCTCGACTGCCGCGGTGAAGGCCTCCGCCATCGCCTCCTCCGCCCGGTCGAAATCCCCGAGCAGACGGATCAGCGTCGCCAGCACGCGCCGCGACTCGGCGCGGTAGACTGCATCGACCTGCGCCCGCATCGTGCTCGCCGGATCGCGGCCTGTCAGATGCGCGGCTCCACCGGGCGCACCTCGACCGTTCCGCCGACCCGGAGCGTCGGGATGCGGGCTGCGATCGCGAGCGCCTCCTCCACGCCACCGCATTCGACGATGTGGAAGCCGCCGAACTGCTCCTTGGTCTCCGCATAGGGCCCATCGGTCACGATGGGCCGGCCGTCGCGCAACCGCAGGGTCCGGGCGGTCGGGCTCGACGCCAGCTTTTCCGTGGCCCGGTGCTGTCCGGCACGCTCCAGTCCCGCGATCCAGGAACGGTAGTCGTTCATCACGGCGTCGCGTTCCGCATCCGGGAGGCCGAACCAGCGTTGCTCCTCGATGCAGCACATGAGCATGAACTGCATCAATACTCCACGATCGTCTTGAACCCGCCCCAGATCATGCGCTTGCCGTCGAATGGCAATTTTTTCGGGTCCATGTACTTCTTGAAGCGAGGCTCCACCATGATCTTTTTCATGATGCTGTCACGCTGCTTGCGCGACTTGTACACGATGTAGGAGAAGACGACGATCTCATCCTTTTTCAGCTTGACGCTCTGCGGGAAAGACGTCCATTTGCCGGGCTTGACGTCGTCGGCGACGCACTCCACGTACTCCACGGCTCCGTACTCCATCCAGATCTTGCCGGCATACCGCGCCATCTTTCGATAAGCCGCGAGTTTCCTGCGCGGCACGGGCAACACGAATCCATCGACGTAATGCATGACTGCCTCCTATAACAAACTTAGCACTGGATGCTGCTTCATGAATGCTTCATCGGCGGGCCGGACCTCGAAGCCGCCCACGCGGATGCCCGGGTGACGCATGATGATGCGGACTGCTTCTTCCTTGTCCTTCGCCTCAAGGACAAGGATGCCACCGAACAGTTCCTTCGTTTCCGCGAATGGACCGTCTGTCAGGAAAGGTTTGCCGTCCTTCCAGCGCACCGTCGTCGCGGTGGCCGCCGGCTGCAGCGCTGCGCCGCTCGCAAAATGACCGCCATTGTGCAGTTCAACGTCGTAGTCGGTGCAGGCTTTGACCATGGCGTCGCGCTCGGCATCGCTGAGCGACGCCCAGTATTCCTCGTCCAGATATCCGAGGCAGATGAATTTCATTGCTGGCGCTCCTCGGACGGCATGACGCCCGCTTCGGAAGCCTTCGTCGCCTTGACGATGATCATGTATCGCATGGGTTACAACTCCATTACCGGCCGGACTTCGACGGCGCCAAATCGTGCGCCGGGTATGCGCGCGGCAAGCTGGATCGCCTCGTTCAAGTCCCTGGCCTGCACCAGGTAATAGCCGCCGAGTTGTTCCTTGGTTTCGGCGAATGGCCCGTCCGTGGTTGCAATCTTGCCCTTGCGTACCCGGACGGTCGTCGCCGTCTGGGTCGGCTGCAGCGCATTGCCGCCGGCGTAGTGGCCGCTCTGGCGAATCGATTCGGTGTAGGCGGAATACTCACCGAAGACTTTCTCCGATTCGGCCTGCGGCATTTTCTGCCATTCCCGTTCATCCTCATAGATCAGGCAAAGATATTGCACGGCGGATTCCTCCTGCAGGCGGTGACGGTATGGATGTGCGGCCGTCAGCACGGCTGCGATCATATGCGCTGGGTTCATGACACCGGATAGTCGATTGGCGGACGCCGGATTCGACAGCCGGAGCGGAAATCTCCGATGTAGCTGAATCTGCTAGGAAAACTTTTTGCGCAAGTTGATCCGGTACTCGAGATGGGCCTTAAGGCAGCTACGGCGCGTGGAAGTGATCGTCGCTCACGGGCCGGTTGAGTCGTATCTCGCCGACCGTCCCGGTCGCAAGCAACTCGCCCGAATCGAGCCTGCGCTCGGTCTGCCGAGGGGCGTACATCACGCCGTCCACCGCCCGGTGATCGTCATAGACCGTTTCAATCCACTCGGGCTCCGGATTCACGTCCACGTGCAGCGCGCGCAACTGACGGTCCCTCTCGATCAGCCAGGTCTCCGGATGTATGTAGTAGCGCGACTCGAATCCGTCATCGAAAGTCAGCTTGAGGACGTGGTAATCGATTCCGTCAACGACTTCGCGGCCCGCAAGTTCAAGGCGGTGGCCGCGTCGCTGCATTTCATGCAATCCGAAAAGCTTGAAAGGCGATTCGATGCCGCGCCGCAGCGCCGTCGCTCCCTGCGCGGATGCCGCCCTCACCTTCGTCCGGCGACCACGACCAGGCGCTGCCGTGGTCGACCGCCTCGGTAAACACGCGTTCCCCTGCAACGCTGATATCGATGCGCATCCGGCCATCGCGCGTCGCGACATATCGTCCATCCACCGTAAAGGCGGGCTCGACAATCCGGATATCGGTTTCGAATGACTGGACCGCTTCGATTGCGGCCTGTCCACCGCGCGCCTCGACGTGCCGGGCAACCACGGACTCGAGGTCCATGTCATCGCCGGCATTCGTGCAGCCGGCCAGCAGGCAGACACCGCCAATCGAGAATCGCAGGATGTTCATCCGGATCGTTCGCCTGATGAAAAGTGTCAGGTCCATGATGCGCCAGCCCCTGAAA
>JALYJS010000358.1 GCA_030799345.1 Pseudomonadota bacterium
AGTCCGGCGAGGGCGTCCGGGTTGTGCGCGAAGTCCACGATCAGGTTCAGGCCGCCGACTTCATAGCGCATCAGCCGCCCGGGATTGTCCGCCGGATCCTGTCCGAAGCGCGCGAACACGGCGGCGATGGTCGATGGCGCGATGCCGAGGCCGGTCGCCGCAAGCGCGGCGGCCGCGAGGTTCGCTACGTTGAACAACGAATGACCGCCTGCGGCCAGCGGCATGGCTGCGACCGCACCGAGGTCGTGTTCGCTGTGCCCGTGATGCAGGCGGAGCCGACCGCCGGCGACGCCGCAGGTGCTGCCGCCATCGCGGCGGTGCGCGGTCAGGAGCACATGCCCGTCGTCCCGCGCGAACCAGGCGAGCCGCCGGCCGGCGTCGGGCGCCTTGCGCACGAGCGTCGGGTCGTCCGCATTGACGACCAGCAGGCCATTGCGATCGAGCGCGCGCGCGACCGCCAGCTTGACCTCGGCGAGCGCGGCGAGGTCGTGGATGCCGTACTCGCCGAAATGATCGGCGGCGATGCGGGTGATCACGGCGGTGTCGGCGTGCGCGACCGCCAGTCCGCGGCGCAGAATGCCGCCGCGCGCCGTTTCGAGCACGGCGGCGGCAACGCGACGATCGCGCAACACCCGCCGCGCGCCCGCGGGGCCTGAGTAATCGCCGCTGCCGATAGCCTGTCCGTCGACGAACACGCCATCGGTACAGCTATGGCCGGTGCGGTAGCCGGCCGCACGCAGGCATGCCGCAATGAGTCGTACCACCGTCGTCTTGCCATTCGTTCCGGTCACCAGCGCAATAGGGATGCCGGAGAGGGCGTCGAAGGTATCGGCGCCGGCATCCGGAAGATCGACCACCGGCCAGCTGCGGTGGCCGGTGCCCGCGCCGATCGTCAGTTCCTCATCGTCGAGCAGCACCGGCAGCCCGCGCGTGTCTGCGGCAGCAATGAGAGTCATGAGCCTGGGCTGAGCTTCGGCGGCGGCGCGCCGCTGCAGCCGCAGGATGGCGCCGGCATCTTCGAGCACCGGCGGTTCGGGTTCCTCCGGTTGCTCGGCGGCGAGCGCCGCGATGAGGGTCTCGCGTCGCGCGGGGTCGAGTTCGGCGATCGCGGCGGCCAGCGCCCACTCATTGACTTCGGTCGCGGTGAAGAGCTGATCCGGTGGTGCGGAGAACGCCAGCGACGCGCCGGACTCGTGCGCGACTGCCTTCACGGTGGAGGCTGGCCAGCCGAACGCGCGGCAGGCGAGGCGCACGCGACGCTCCCAGCCCGAGAGCACGTCCGGATCCGATTCCGGAGTTTCGAGCACGGCGCCGCCGCCGCCGAAGAACCGGTTATGGCCGGTCAGGCGGCGCGAATCGGCGAATGGCGCTGAGGCCTGCCCACTCAGTCGGACGCCTCGGGGGCGTAGCGGATGCCGCGTTCGTCGCGAATCAGCCCATCGAGTGACAGTGGCACATCGTTCTCGATGGAGGACTCGATGGCCGGCAGCGGAGCCACGAGTTCGGGTGCGCGCAGGACCGGTGCTGGCGCGCCTTCGGGACGGAAGCGGATGATCTGCTTCCACGAGCGCACCAGCGCATCTGCGAACACCAGCAGCAGGTCACCGGGCTTGCCCATGGAGAGCGCCGCCTCGATCGCTTCCTGTTCGTCCGGGATCACGGAGATCGCGGACTGCGGCACACCGGCGGCCAGCAGTTCCGCCGCCATGATGCGCGGCACCTCGTCGCCGGCGCGGTCGCGCAGGTTGTCGTCGCGCCGGCAGACGTAATGATCGAAGCGGCCGGCGACCGCGCGCGCGATCGCGCGCAGGTCCTCGTCGCGCCGGTCGCCGGGGCCGGCGAGCACGACGATGCGCCGGCCGGTGACCTCGAGCCGGCCTGCGAGATCGGACAGCATCGCGACCGCGTGCGCATTGTGCCCGTAATCGAACAGCACCTTGAACGGGTGCTCGTTGAAAATGTTCATGCGGCCGGGGGCCTGGTAGAAGGTCGTGTCGAAGGTGCGCAGTCCCTGGCGGATCGCGTCCAGCTTGACGCCGAGCGAGAACGCCAGCGACGCGGCAAACATCGCGTTCTGCACGTTGTGCGTCGCGCGCCCTTCGAGCGTCGCGGGGATCAGGTGGGTCCAGACCAGCGGGATGTGGCCGCCGCGATCGTACAGCGTGATCATCTGGCCGTTGATGCCCGCTTCCAGCGCGCAGGCGCGGCCGCCCGCGCGGATGTGCTCGCGCACCAGCGCGTGCTGCGGGTTCAGGGTCACGTAGCAGAGGTGCTCGGCGTCGGTATGCGCGGACATCCGCAGCACCAGTTCATCGTCGGCGTTCAGCACCGCGCACCCGGTCGCGACCTCGACCACGACACGCTTGACCTCGGCGAGCTGCTCGAGCGTGTCGATGCCCTTGAGGCCCAGGTGGTCGGCCTGCACGTTCAGCACCGCGCCGACGTCGACCGCCGCGACGCCCATGCCGGCGCGCAGCAGGCCGCCACGCGCCGTTTCGAGCACGGCCGCATCGATATGCGGATCCGACAGCACCATGCGTGCTGACACGGGGCCTGTCATGTCTCCGGAAACCGTTCTCTGGCCGTCGATGTACACGCCGTCGGTCGTGGTGAGGCCGGGCGTGAAGCCGGACATCTTCAATATGTGCGCGAGCATGCGCGCGGTCGTGGTCTTGCCGTTGGTGCCGGTGATGGCGGCGATCGGCACGCGCGACGGCGCGCCCTGCGGGAACAGCATGTCAATGACCGGGCCCGCGGCGTCGCGCGGCGTCCCTTCGGAGGGCGCGACGTGCATGCGGAATCCCGGCGCGGCGTTTATCTCGCAGATGCCGCCGCCGATCTCGCGGTAGGAGAGGGTGATGTCCTTCGACAGGAAATCCACGCCGCCGACGTCGAGGCCGATGGCCCGTACCGCGCGCACCGCCATGTCGCGGTTGTCCGGATGGATCACATCGGTGACATCGGTCGCGGTGCCACCGGTCGAGAGATTCGCGGTCGAGCGCAGGTAGACCACGCGGCCCGCCTCGGGTACGGAGGCCGCGCTGAGTGCCGCGCGCGCGAGCATTGCTTCTGCCTGGATGTCGATCTCGAGCCGCGTCAGCACTTTCTCATGCCCGACGCCGCGCCGTGGATCCTGGTTCACGATCTCGACCAGTTCGGCGACGGTGTGCTCGCCGTCGCCGACCACGCGGCCGGGCGTGCGCCGCGTCGCCGCAATCAGCTCGCCGTTCACGACCAGCAAACGGTGGTCGTCGCCTTCGAGGAAGGTCTCGACGATGACCGAGCGCGAATGCTCGCGCGCGACGGCGAAGCCGCGCAGTACTTCCTCATCGCTGGTGAGGCGGATCGAGATGCCGCGCCCGTGGTTGCCGTTGTAGGGCTTGGTGACCACCGGAAAGCCGAGGCGATTCGCCGCGCGCACGGCCTCGCGCTCGGTCTGCACCAGTTCCTGTTGTGGCACCGGCAGCCCGAGCGCGCCGAGAATCCGGTTGGTCTCTTCCTTGTCGCTCGCGAGCTCGACCGAGATGTGCGGCGTGCGCCCGGTCACCGTCGCCTGGATGCGTTGCTGATAGCGGCCATGGCCGAGCTGGATCAGCGACTGGTCATTCAGGCGCAGCCACGGGATGCCGCGCTTTTCCGCGGCATGCACCAGCGACGCGGTCGAGGGCCCGAGCGCGCGGCGCTGCGCATACTTGATATAGGCATCGCGCGCCTCCGGCCAGCTCCAGCCTTCGGGAACGCTGCCGTCAGGGCGGAGTTCGGCCGGCAGCAACGAGCACAGCAAGCGCAGCGCCAGTTCCCCTGCGGCAACGCCTTCCTCGCGCTCGGCGTATTCGTAGACGACCGAGTAGAGCCCGGGGCGGTCGAGGCTGCGCGTCTTGCCGAAGGTGACGTCCTCGCCGGCGACGTTCTGCAGTTCGAGCGCGACGTGTTCCAGCACGTGGCCGAGCCAGGTGCCATCGTCCTCGTTCATGCGGCGGATGAATCCGCCCTCGGTCTGGTAGGAGCAGCCGTGCTCGGCGAGGCCGGGCAGGGCCTCGATCAGGCTATCGACGAATCCGCGGCCCAGTTTTCCGGTCGGCCAGGCTTCGAGCGCGCCGAGATCGAGTTCGAGGCGGATGACGGGGAATCGCGCGAAATGCGAGGGCCCGACATAGACGGAACGGTCCAGTATGCGCATCGTGCCGCCGTCATCCCCGCACCGGCGCGAGACTGCCGCAGGCGGTCTGCCGTGTGTGCAGGTTGAAAGTCGCGCCGGCGGTCAGCACGTGCACGACCAGACCGAGGATGCAGATCGGCTGACCTTCCAGCAAGCTGTCGACCGACGAGAAGCTGACCTTCGAGGCGTCGACCACCGTCACGCCGCCGCTGCCCTCGACTTCGAGCGTCTCGTCCGCGCCGATGAACGCGGCGGTGTCCTCATCGAGGCCGATGCCGACCGCGAACGGATTGTAGGCGAGCGCCGTGATCAGGCGCCCGAGCCGGTCGCGCTCGCGGAAATGCTGGTCGATGATGAAGCGGTTCGTGAGGCCGAGGCCCGGCGCGAGGCGCACGCTGCCCGCGATCGCCGCCGAGCCGTCGTCGCCGAAGGCGATCATGTGCTCGGACAGGATGGAGGCGCCCGCGCTGGTGCCGCCGATCGTCACGCCCCGCGCATTCTGCGAGCGGATCAGTTTCGCGACCGGCGTGCCGCCGAGCAGCGTCGTCAGCCGGAGCTGGTTGCCGCCGGTGAAGAAGATGCCCGATGCGTCGTTCAGCCGCTGCAGGCGGCCGGCTTCCTGGCAATCGCGGCGCGTGTCGAAATCCATCACGTCGACGCGCCGGGCGCCGAGCTCGCGGAACAGTTTCTCGTAGCGCGGCCCGGTCTCGTGCGCGCGGCTCGCGGTCGGGATGACGACGATGTCCGCGTCATCGCCGCCGGACTCGCGCACGAAGCGCGCGAGGATGCGCGGGTCGTTTTCCTTGTTCTCGGCGCCGCCGATCGCGACGATCGAGCCGCGCACCCCGCCTTCCGGAACGCGGCTCGGGCTCATGGTCAGCCGCCGAGGACGGACTTGATGCGGGCGGACAGCGCGCCGATGTCCGTGCGGCCCTGGACTTTCGGCTTCAGCATGCCCATGACCTTGCCCATGTCTTTCATCGTCGCGGCGCCGGTTGCGGCGATCGCTTCGCGGATCATGGCGTCGAGCTCGGTGTCATCCAGCTGGGCAGGCAGGTAACCGGAAAGAACGGCGATCTCGGCCGATTCCTTCGCCACCAGGTCGGCGCGCTGGCCGGCTTCGAACTGGGTGACGGATTCGCGGCGCTGCTTGATCATCTTGTCGATGACCGACAGCACCTGGGTGTCGTCGAGTTCGATGCGTTCGTCGACTTCGCGCTGCTTGATGCCGGCCTGGAGCATGCGGATGCAGGACAGGCGATCCTTCTCGCCCGATCGCATCGCCGCCTTCATGTCTTCCGTGATGCGTGCCTTCAGGCTCATCCCGGGATCAGCGTGCCACGCTGCGCGGGCCGCCGCCGTCGCGCGATGCGCGCTTCAGGTGCCGCTTGATCGCGGCGGCCTTCTTGCGTTTCCGTTCCTGGGTGGGCTTCTCGTAGAATTCCCGACGGCGCAGTTCGGTCAGCACGCCGGCCTTTTCGCAGGCGCGCTTGAAACGACGCAGGGCAGCGTCGAAATATTCGTTCTCGCGGATACGGACGCTCGGCATTCCAACCTCGCAAATGGGCACTGCGCCCCCGGAACCGCCCGGGGAAAGGGCCCGGAATTGTAGTGATGTACCCCCGGAAAATCAAAAGCCTGGCTCCATGAACGTCCTCGGCATCGAAACCTCCTGCGACGAGACCGCCGTCGCCGTCTATAGCGGCGATCGGGGGCTGCTCGCGAACCGGGTTTACAGCCAGACCGCGCTGCATGCGCCGCATGGCGGCGTCGTGCCTGAACTCGCCTCCCGCGACCACATCGAGCGGCTGCTGCCGATGATCGAAGCGTCCCTGGCCGATGCCCGATTGCAGCCGCAAGCCATTGACGGAATTGCCTATACGGCAGGTCCCGGGCTCATCGGCGCGCTCCTGGTCGGCGCGACGGTCGCGCGTTCGCTGGGCTATGCCTGGGGCGTTCCGGTCATCGGCGTTCATCACCTGGAAGGCCATCTGCTGGCGCCGGCGCTCGAGCCCGACGCGCCGGAATTCCCCTTCGTGGCCCTGCAGGTGTCGGGCGGGCACACCCTGCTGGTCGAGGTCGGCGGCATCGGCGATTACCGGGTGCTCGGCGAAACCCAGGACGATGCCGCGGGGGAGGCATTCGACAAGACCGCAAAACTGCTGGGTCTCGGCTACCCGGGCGGACCGGCGCTGGCGGCGCTGGCCGAGACAGGAACCGACGGCGTGTTCGAGTTTCCGCGCCCGATGCTGGACCGGCCGGGGCTCGATTTCAGCTTCAGCGGACTGAAGACAGCGGTCGTCGTCGCGGTCCGGGGCCGGACGCAGGATGAACGCATGCGCGCGGACGTCGCGCGCGGTTTCGAATCGGCGATGGTGGAAACGCTGGTGACCAAATCGCTGCGCGCCCTGCACCAGACCGGGATCATGCGCCTGGTCGTCGCGGGCGGCGTCGGCGCCAATCGCCGGCTGCGCGAAGCCCTTGCCCGCGCGGTGACAGCCGCCGGCGGCAGTGTCCACTTCCCGCGCCCGGAGTTCTGCACCGACAATGCCGCGATGATCGCGCTCGCCGGCCACGCCCGCTTGGCAGCCGGTGAGCACGAAGGCCTTCCCGCCCGGGCGCGTGCACGTTGGCCCTTGGACGAACTGCGCGCCCCTGGCAAAGGGGTCGCATCCCCTTGAACCGGTACGCACTTCTTTGC